>DATGMV010000367.1:0-2495 GCA_035307185.1 Fermentimonas sp.
CTACATTACTTGACGCTTGGTATGATGAAAATGCCACAGGTATTAATTTAAGAGATTTTGATATAGATGTTGATAAAGACGGCAATGTTTATGTTGCATTTGCAGATGATAGTTCTGAAGGAGTTGCAAAGCACAGAGTTCTTAGATATGATGCCGAAACTAAAGAGATTACAGATGTTGGAAACTATTTAGAAGGTGCTTCGGGAGGTCTGTTTAGTTTTGATTTGGCAGTTTCTCCATTAGGAGTTCCTTATTTATTCTACAGAAATGCATCACTATTCCCAACTGTAGTTTCGTTAGATAAAGATACACAGGATTGGACTACGCCTACTGTTCTGGAAACTGCCGAAGCGGATGATCTTTCTATGGATTTTGGTCCCGATGGAAAAGCATATATTGTTTATACTAAAAACAATAAGATCTTTACGTATAAATATGATGCTCCGGGCAATTAATAGTTTTATGAACTATAAACATTTTTGAAAGCCGAAATAAGGCAGAAAACATATAGAGAGGGTTCCACATGTGATCGAACTCTCTCTATTTTTTATTTAAGTAGTAATTTTTAATCTATATAATTATGGTTCGTAAAGCAGCTTTAATCATTGTAACGATTCTATTTGTATGGAACTTAACAGCACAGGAGTCGTTCCGATTTGTGTTTATGGCAGATATTCATTATCACGAAAAGAACCACGCACCTGATGCACTTGATGCAGCAATTGACTCCATTAATAAGTTGAATCCTGACTTTATTTTAGTAGGAGGTGATATTGTTTATGATGCATTGAGGCGCGATCTTGATGATGCAGAAGAACAGAGTCTTGCTTTTTTAGAAAAAGCCAAGAGGATTAATGCACCAATTTATTATGCAATTGGTAATCACGATCATTTTGCTCTTTATAACCGAGATATCGAAGTTGATCATCCTCTATACGGGAAAAAGTACTTCGAGAAGCATTTTGGAGAGCGCTATTACTCGTTCGATCACAAAGGTTGGCATTTTATAACCTTGGATAATATGACTGTTACCGAGGATAGAAAATATATTGGCAGGCTCGATTCAATTCAGCTTGATTGGTTGCAAAAAGATCTGAAGCAGGTCTCGGATAGTACTCCTGTTGTAATTATGGCACATGTACCATTAATCACAACTCTTTCTCAGTGGCATGGAGGAGGTACAAACCCTAATGGAAATAGAATTGCAATTGAGAATAGTAATGAGATTATAAAACTTTTCAGAGATAAGAATCTAAGAATGATCTTACAGGGTCACATCCATTATTACGAGGTGCTGCATATATTAAATAAAACAACAGTAATATCAGCTCCCTCTTTTTCCGGAAAATGGTGGATGGGACCAATGAATGGATTGGATGAAGGTTTTGTGCTTATTGATGTTGAAGATCAGAATGTTTTTAATTATCAATTGATAAACTACCTACCCTAATTAGGTCGTCTTCTAATTTAAGTTCGCCTATATCTATTTTAAAGCGAATAACTTTTATCACTTTCTCACTTTTAATATCAGAATTGAAATCCAAGTCGAAACTATCTACCAGTTCATTTAAACGATATGCGTCTTTAATACTGAATAACTTTGTGAGTCTTTCATCTATTTTGTTGAATTCATAATTAGTGAGACCTGCCTCTGTTTTTTTTAAGCAGATATCGCAATTACCACAGTTTTTTGCATCTTGCTCTCCAAAGTAGATGAGTAGAATTCTGCTACGACAAATATTATCACTTTCAACATACTCTATCATAGAGTATATTCTGCTTTCGAATCGTTTCTTTCTCTCCTCATACACCGTTTTACTTATGGAAACAAAATGATTTTCTTCACGTGAGGTAGTAAAGATTATAAAAGGTGTTTTTTTTGCCGGTATATAGTTTATATAACGCATTTTAGAAAGTGACACAAGTGTATCATAGACTTGTTGCCTCGTTTTATTTATTCGTGTGGCAAGCATCGATTCATCTATATACACGTTGTCGGAAAATACACCTGTGTAGCTTCTTAAAATAGTGTGCAGCAAGTTGTCTGCATTTGCATCCAGATTTAGTGAGTATAGTTCGTTACGATATACAAGTATTTGTAATCGTGAACGGGAATCAATTTCTTCGGTATATTCGATATAACCGGCAAGTTCTAATATTTTAAGTGCGTGATGTGTTTGTAAGTGTGGCAGTTTGAAGCTTTTGCAAAACTCATGTAATGCAAAGTCAAATACTCTTCCAAATCCTGAGCCCATTGCTACCTGATAGTAGTTACCCAACGCTTCATATACTCTTTTTATAAATTTTCTGGTTGGGAAAGAGTCTGTAATTCTTTTTCTTAGTTTAATACTATCAGTTTTGTTATATAAGATTATAGAGTATGATTTCTTACCATCTCTTCCTGCCCTACCCGCTTCCTGAAAGTATTCTTCTGGTGAGTTTGGCAAATCGAGGTGAATTACTGTACGAACATCAGGTTTATCAATTCCCATTCC
>DATGMV010000368.1:0-15725 GCA_035307185.1 Fermentimonas sp.
GGTGTATTCTCATGTACTGGAAATCACGAGTATCGTTACGACGCCGAAGAGAAAATAGAATTCCTAAATGATGTTGGTATTACAATGTTACGAGATTCAGCTGTTTTGATTGACAGTGCATTTTACGTAATAGGTCGTGAAGACATAGTAATTTTGGACAGAAGTGATTTGAATGGCATTATTAAAAAACAAAATGTAGATAGATCTAAGCCAATTTTTGTATTGAACCATACTCCCGATAACCTAAATGAAGAAATGGAAGCCAAAGCTGATATTGCATTATATGGACACACACATCATGGACAAGCTTTTCCTGGTAATATTGCTACACAAATAGTTTTTGAAGTTGCACATGGTTATAAAAAAAAGGAGGAAACAAATGTATACGTTACATCGGGGCTTGGGTTAGTAGGACCGCAATTTCGAATTGGAACTGTATCTGAAATTGCCATGCTTACAGTAAAATTTGAGAATTGATTACAAATAAGTAATAACTTTATCGAGTTGTACAGAATTTGAACCTTTAATAAATATAAATCGACCCTTTATAGGTTCTTTCTTTAAGTAAGCAATCAAGTAATCCACACTATCAAAATATTTGAACTCATTACCAGGTTTTACTATTTTATTGAAGATTATGCCCACTAAGCAAACTTCAATTTCGGGCCTTAGAGACAAGTAATCAAGCATCTTTTTATGCTCTTCATCACTTGAGTCACCCAGCTCCATCATTTCACCTAAAATCACCATCTTTGTCATAGAAGAGGGAATAGAAGTGAAAAAGTTAAGTGAAGCTTTCATACTCGTTGGATTAGCATTATAGGTATCTATAATTAAATCATTGTTTTCAGTTCGTTTGAACTGTGAACGATAATTGGTAGGCTCATAATCTTCGAGGGCAGAACTTATGCGTTCAGCATTTACCCCAAAGAACTTAGAAACGGCAACGGCGGCTATAGCATTATCAAAATTAAACTCTCCCACAAGTCTGGTTTTCACTCTATAGGAACTGTCGAAAAACCTCCAATCGAACTCTAAAAATGGTGTTGCATCTGCAATTGTACCCGAAGCAAAAAGTGAAGGGTCATTTTTTCCATATAAAATACGATCCATCCCTTCAGACAACTCTAAAAGGGTTGAATTATCTCTGTTCACAAACACTTTGCCTTCATGCTCACGGATATAATCATAAAGCTCTCCTTTAGCTTTAACAACATTCTCATATGACCCAAACCCTTCGAGATGAGCTCTACCTAAATTGGTGATAATTCCATATTGAGGCTCTGCTATTTCACATAACTCTTTAATATCACCAACATGACTTGCTCCCATCTCTACTACTCCAATTTCATGGGATTTATTCATTGACAGTAGTGTAAGTGGTACACCTATATGATTATTAAAATTTCCTTGTGTTGATGCCACCTTAAATTTTCTTGACAAGGTTATTGAAATTAACTCCTTAGTTGTAGTTTTACCATTTGTCCCTGTTATCCCAATAATTGGAATTTTCAATTTTCTCCTATGATAATTTGCTAGCTGCTGAAGTGTTTTAAGAACATCGTCTACTTTAATAACACGATCGCACGGCGATGAATCATCTGTCTCATCTACAACTGCGTATGAACACCCATCGTTTAATGCCTGACGAGCAAATAGATTGCCATTAAATCTCTCTCCCTTTAGAGCAAAGAAGATAGAATCTTTTGCACATACTCTTGAGTCCGTAGTTATCGTTGGAAAATCAGTGAAAATGGTATAAAGTTCAGATATTTTCATATATGATTTACTCAGTTGTATTAATGTATAAACTTAATAAAGTTCAAGTTTATGTGCAATATCTGAAGGTATAGCATCTTTATGAAGTATTATACTCATTGTTTTGTATTTTACAAAAGGAAATGAAGCGTACCATAAACCGCTGTATGGACCTGTCTCACCCCAAGAGTTTTTAACCATAAAATACTTATTACCCTTTTGATCTTTAGAGATACCATAAATCTGCATTCCATGATCATCGGTAGTTTGATAGTTATTAAACGCTTCTTGACGCATCTCTTGAGTTATTGTTTTTTCAGCTAACACTTCACTACCTACTCTTGCTCTAAGGCTTGCATCACGTTCTCTTGTAGACTGACCTATCCATCTTTCTTGATCACTTCCCGCATTCTCCACTGCATCTGCATCTGGTACTACGGCTATACCTAAACGTGAAAAGCCTAATTCGCTTACGTCAGATGCCCATGCAATTGTGTACCCTTTCATTACAGCATTTTCCATTACAGCCATAAGCTCTTCTATTGGTAAGTTATATGAATTAGCCCAACGCCAATTATCCGGCACCTCAATTGGGAATGGTTTATAAAATGGATGGTGAGTGAAAGATGTAAGTGATATATAATTGTCTTGCTCTAACTCAAGATAGTCTGCAAATGAATGTGGTGTATATTCTACTCCTTCATATTCAAAAGATTCCGGAACTTCTCCAAAATATGTATCCAAAATAGCGTTATAACCTTTTAACCATACAGGTGACAGTTCACGAGAACCAATAATAGCTTCCATATAACCTGATAAAACTTTATCTATTTCACCATGATTGTGGGTATCAGACCCATAATTTAAGCCTCTATATGACTCTTCTGGCATTATGCCATAATCATTTATTGTCTCTACAACATCTGCGAACGAGCCTCCTGGAGAGAAATTTAGACTTCCATGTAAGCGTGCATATTTCTTAGCTTTATCCTCATAATTCTTTCTAACTATATACATATCAGATAAATCGAACTCACCTTTACCCATTCGTAAAAGCTCTGATTCAAGAAGCCCTACACCCGAAAAACTCCAGCAAGTACCTGTACTTGATTGATTTTTTACAGATGTTATTGGGTTTTCTTTTACAACACTAAAATTATATACACTCTGTGAAGACACAGTAACTGTTACCAACAGAAGGGCTAAGATTCTAAAAAGCTTCCTCATTTCTTTTTCTAATAATTATGTTCTTGTGTAAGAATGGTTATTATGCTTGTTTCATATTACATTATGGAAAACAAATATAGCTTATTTTCAGAGAAAAGTCAAAATAAAAAGTATCTTTGCTATCTAATTAATTGAATGTTATGGATGATCTGAAGCCCAAAAAGATTAAGAGCAGGAAAGGGTTGAAACAGTTCCTAGGCATACTCATATTAGTACTTGCTGTATTTGTCTATGTAAGATACTATTATGTGTTTGGGACAGGTGTAAAATCTGGAGAGTTAAACTATCTTGTTTACAAAGGTGTAGTTTTTAAAACTTATGAAGGAAAACTTATACAGTCAGGATTTCGTGCTGATAAACCGGGTGGTCTGCAATCTAACCAGTTTGATTTCTCTGTAGTGAATGAAGAAATTGCAAAGAAATTAATGGTATCCAGTGGTAAAAATGTACAATTACATTACAAAGAATATTTCGGAACTTTACCATGGCGTGGTTATACAAAATTTATTGTAGATAGTATAATTACAATTGAAGAACCCGACAGTCCTAACTTGTCTGAAGAACTTGCACCATATATTTTAGAGTCTTTGTGAGAGAGGTATTTTAATGGCTAAGAAAAAATTTTATGTCGTTTGGAGAGGTGTTAATCCTGGAATTTATTCGAATTGGGATCAATGCAAAGCACAGGTTTTTGGATTCGAAAATGCGCGATACAAATCTTTTTCAACGTATGAAGAAGCAGTAAAGGCTTTTGGAGAAAACCCCTGGAAACACTTGAATTCAAAAAGTAGTAACAGTTCAAAAAAAACCACTATACTTTCATCTAATGAAATAATAAAAGAAAGCATTGCAGTTGATGCCGCCTGTAGTGGTAATCCAGGATTAATGGAATATAGAGGTGTTTTAGTTAAGGATGGTACAGAGATATTCCATAATGGTCCACTTGAAGAAGGCACTAATAATGTTGGAGAATTTCTGGCAATTGTACATGCACTTGCTCTATTAAAAAAAAGTAATAAAAACACTCCAATATATTCAGATAGTATAAATGCAATTAAATGGGTCGAAAAGAAAAAGTGCAACACCAAACTTAAACAGACTGAAAAGAATATGGAAATATTCGATTTAATTGAGCGTGCAGAAAAATGGCTACACCAAAATACATATGCCAATTCGTTAATTAAATGGGATACAAAAAAATGGGGAGAAATACCTGCTGACTTCGGGAGAAAATAGACTAATCTTCTTCTTCAAATTTAGGGTAATAAGGTTTGGGAGCTTGTAAACTCGGAAACATTTTACGAACATTTTGTGCAACTCGATCAGCAAAATCAATCATATCTATATTTAATGATTGGGCAGCTTGCTGATAAACTTCACGAATTGTTATATCTCCTTCGTCTGTCTCACAAAAAAGTCGATCTATGGGAATTAGTTGCATCGACTCAACATTTATGTTCTCTCCAACAGAAAAATAGAAACCCTCATTCAATAGTCGTTTTGTAAGATCAGGCTTCCCTCTATATCCATGAATTATCCATGGTTGTTTAGGAGACGTTTCCTTTTTAATTTTCAACAACTCCTCCCATGCCTTAACACAATGAATTATCACTGGCTTTTCAAGTTTTTCTGAAATCTCTATATGTTTTTTAAAGACGGGAGTTTGAACATTAAAAGATGGACCTTTCAATTTATCTAATCCGGTTTCCCCTATTGCAACTATTCTGGGACTAGAAGTTATCTCAGTTAAATACGTCATTTGTGTTTCACTATCTTCCGAATACCACGGATGAACACCACAAGAAAAAGAATGACGCTGGTGTAGTTCTTTAGCTACTTCAAATTCAAGGGAATAAACATCAAAGATACATGAATGATAGGGATCATCGTTATCTTCTGAATAAATCTGATGTGTGTGAACGTCGTAAAATTCCATACAAATTATAAATCCTATACTTTCGTAACACTTCCTGATAAATTGGGTTAAGGTACTGGATCATAACCAGACCCACCCCACGGGTTACAACTTAAAATTCGTTTAACAGACAAATATAAACCTTTAATAGGTCCATGTTTCTTTAATGCTTCTATAGCATATTTTGAACAAGTTGGTGTATACCTACAAGATGGCGGTAATAATGGCGAAATTGCTCCTCTATAAATATAGACCGGAACAAGCAAAAGCCAAACTATTAAACTCCTAAGACCTTTTATTATTTTCATTCTTCATTTATTATGAACAACTTCTTTTTAAGGATCTTAATCGCTTTTATGACGCCTTTCTCAATTGTAGCGTAATCTGTCACCTCATCCTTTATATATACAAACCCAAAATCAAAACATCTATTATTCTCCGCAAATGCATTAAGAGTGTGTTTATTCAATCTGTAAGCCTCTCTAATAAGTCTTTTAACCCTATTACGCTTAACTGCTGATTTTATCCTCTTTTTGGGAACCGAAATCAGTAAGGAGTAAGTAGATGATAATGGACTATTAGTTTCCAGATATACCACTTTAAGCGGATATGCTAAAAACGACTTACCTTTGGTGAAAAGAGCCTCAACCCTTTTATCACCGGATACCCTCTCTTCTTTCTGAAAATTATTGTTATTATAGTCGTTCATAGATAAAAGCATTCCTCCGAAAGCAATTTCATCAACAAAGATAACTCTTTTTGGAATCTAATATCAGACTTTGTAAAAAAAATGAAAATGTAAGTAGAAGTTAACTATGATGTTTATGATTTTCCTTTAGGAAAGCATCAAGAGCGGCAACCATAGAAGGATATTCTGGCTGAGGAGCTTCACAGTCAAGTCTTAGTCCGGAATCTTCTACTGTCTTAGCAGTAGAACTGCCAAAACACCCTATAGCAGCATCACCTTGATTATAATCAGGGAAGTTCTTTAGAAGAGATTGAATACCTAAAGGACTAAAGAAGATAATCATATCATATTCCATCTTTTCATCTTCTGGGAATTCTGAGCTTACAGTTCTATACATAACACTTTTTGTATAAACAAGCTTTTTCTTATCTAAAAATTGAGTTACCTCATCGTTATGTTCTTCGGGTACAGGAAATAAAAATTTCTCCTTTGAATGTTTAGTAAAAGGATTATTAAGCCCCTCAATTTTGCCTGTCTGACTGAAGAATATTTTTCTTTTTCTATAAACTATATATTTCTGAAGATACAGCGCAACTGTTTCCGAGATGCAAAAATACTTCATCTCTTCTGGCATTGTTATCTTTAATTCCTCACATATTGAAAAGAATTTATCAACTGCAGTTCTTGAGGTAAAGATGATTGCAGTAAAATCCAATATATTTATGCGCTGATGACGAAATTCCTTAAGCGAAACCCTATCAACTTTTATGAATGGATAGAAGTGCATATCCAAATTATATTTTTCCGCTATGTCGTAATAGGGAGATTTTTCGCTACTTGGCTTAGGCTGGGAGATAAGAATACTTTTTACTTTACGAGCGTTCATACGATATTATTTCCTGCAATACTTATTAATAAGACTACTCCTTTATAGAAAACTAATAGTGGAGCAATTTCAGTGGCACAAAGATACACAAAAAAATAAAATGGACCCACTTTATTTTTAACAAAAATATTTAAGATCTCAATCATTACTATCATTTTGCCCATCAGTAATACAATAATTATGACGTTTTGCATTTCAATCCTAAATTCCGGAAGGTACAAGTAAATGATTGCAGGAATAAACAGTATTATACCCAGAAGCTCTATAAGTCTAAAGTAACGATTCACCCAACTTTTAAATTCTTTCTGTAGGAAGAAAAATGAAATCGACTTGTACATCATGAATTTCAGTCCGAAAAGTATAGATAATATCAAAAAGACTGTTAAGAATTTAATTGAAAAATCTTTGAAGGTTATATAAGCAAACTCATTAAACCAGATATAATTACAAAGAATAATAGAAAGCACTATAACAGTTTGTAAGATCATGAAAATCTCGCCCCATACCTCTGCTGTTGTAACCTGCTCCTTATATCCTGATATATGACGTTTGGCAAAAGAGAAAATTGCACTTAAGTTTTCTGAAAGTGCAACACCTTCTCTGTTGAATATAATTGAGAATGTAATAAAGCAGAAAAGAAAGAGCAGAAAGAACAAGCTCCCAATAAGATTGGGTAATACAGGTAACGCTCCTTCTACCCCTTTTGATAACAAATGAATTGAATCATGAAATAAAGTATCAACAAATAATATCCCTGAGTCATCAGTGGCTAAGTACTCAAATTGCCCAAAACTCCATCTAAGTGAGTCTGGCTGAGGAGACACCTCCACCATCCTCAAATAAATGGAAACTGAATCTTTTATTGTCTCAGGAACTGTATAGGGCACGATCTCGCTCTCTTTTCGACAAAATTACTATTCTTTTCTATAAATAAGTAAAATCCCTTAGTCCAAATTAAATGCCTTCTTTATTTTATCTACATAATCGAGCTTTTCCCAAGTAAACAGTTCAACCTCGAAATGTACGGGATTTTGCATGTAACGAGACTTGAACTCTTTTTTTACAATTTGAGGCTCCCTCCCCATATGACCATATGTGGCAGTTTCAGAATAGATCGGATTACGCAATTTAAGCCTCTGTTCTATTGACTTTGGTCTAAGATCAAATAGAAGGTCGATTTTTTTTGCAATTTCTGCATCTGATATTTCGAGATTCGACTTTCCATATGTATTTACATAAATGTTCATAGGCTCCGCAACACCTATCGCATAAGAAATCTGAATCAACACTTCAGACGACACACCAGCAGCCACCATATTTTTTGCAATATGCCTTGCAGCATATGCTGCAGACCTATCAACTTTAGATGGATCTTTGCCTGAAAACGCACCACCCCCATGTGCAGCTTTACCTCCATAAGTATCAACGATAATCTTTCTGCCGGTGAGACCGGTATCACCATGTGGTCCTCCAATTACAAATTTACCTGTGGGATTTACATGATACTTAATGTCTCCTTCAAACAGTTTAAGAACACCCTTTCTTCGTTTATATTGAGCTTTTACTCTTGGGATTAATATAGTACGAATATCTGTTTCTATACGTGACCTCATTTTCTCATCAGCTACAAGTGCAGCTTCAACTCCTTCCTTTTTGGGCTTTTCAAACTCGTCGTGCTGTGTGGAAATAACGATAGTATCTATTCGAAGAGGTGTTCCATCTTCAGAATATTCTACTGTAACCTGTGACTTGGCATCGGGTCGTAGATATGGCATCAAATGCAACTCATTTTTTCTAATATTAGCCAATTCCTTCAATAGAGCATGGCTAAGATCAAGGGATAAGGGCATAAAGTTATCAGTTTCGTCAGTTGCATATCCAAACATCATTCCCTGGTCACCAGCGCCTTGCTCCATTGGATCGGATTTTTGATCAACACCCCTATTAATATCATCAGACTGTTCATGAATGCTCGAAAATACACCACATGAGTTAGCTTCAAAACCGTACTCACTTTTTGTATAACCAATTTTGGATATAACTCCTCTTGCTACTTCTGCAACATCAACATATGCTTTTGACTTCACTTCTCCTGCAAGTACTACTTGCCCAGTAGTAACTAAAGTTTCACATGCAACTTTAGAGTTCTGATCATAAGCTAAAAACTCATCTAACAATGCATCAGAAATCTGATCTGCAACTTTATCCGGATGTCCTTCTGAAACTGATTCGGACGTAAATAAATAACTCATTTAATATATTTTTATGTTCTCTTCTTTACAATAAAAAGAAAACGTCATTTAACATTACTTGTAAATAACGCTTGAACTGCAGCAAATATGTTGATTGGAAAATGCGGAAATCGTTTTAGCATTTTTTTCTGTGGTTGCAAGCAGTCCAAATCTATCCACATAGTTTATTTAGATGCAAAAGTAGTAAGAATATACATATCTGTTGAAAATTAAACGTTAAATTGTATATACGATAAACTGTCACAATATTTTTTTAGACCTTAACAGCTCTGCGAGATTCAAGTTGTTAGTATAGTGTATAGTTTTAAAACCAATTTCATTAGCAGTATTAATGTTATCGGCATTATCGTCAATAAAAAGAGACTCTTCTGCTACCACACCAAATCTATTTATAAGCACGTGATAAATTTCCCGATTTGGTTTAATTAATTTCTCTTCTCCAGATACGACTATGCCATCAAGGTCATTAAAAAAATCATACATCTCTATAGCAATTGGGAGAGTCTCTGCCGACCAATTAGTGAGTCCATATACATTATATTTATTCTTAAGTGGCTTTATAAGCTTGACATTTTCATCAATAGTACCTCCAAGCATCTCCTCCCATCTGTCGTAGTAATAACCAATTTGTTTTGTATAATGAGGAAATTCTTCCTGAAGTAATGATGTAGCTTCAGCAAGAGGTCTTCCTGCATCCTGCTGGATATTCCAATCGTAACGACATACATTCTCAAGAAAATAATTCATTTCCCTTTCATCATTAAATATTTTACTATACAAGTAAACAGGGTCCCAATCAATCAAAACCCCTCCAAAATCGAAAATTATATTCTTTAATTCCATAAGCTCTATATTATCATTCAATAACATTATCAACAGCTTAAAGTTCATTATCTTGCATTCATAAAAAAAAAGGATGATTTTTTAAAACAATGCGAAATATTTCGTTTATTCCCACGGTTTTAGTTATTTTTGCGGCATTGAATTACTCAAGAATCAATATGTCTTTGTATAGTATTTCTAAAAGTATAAGTTTTAAAGTTCTGTCATTTATCTTATTATCTCTCCTTCTTGCCTCTTGTGGAACAGGAAAGAGCAGTTTGGCAATCAAAAAGAACACTTCTGAGATTCAAGATAACATACTTACTTACAGCAAAAAGTTTTTGGGTAAACCCTACAGATATGCAGGAAAAGGTCCAAGCTCATTCGACTGTTCAGGATACACTGCATTTGTTTTCGGCAACTTCGGATTTAAGCTAAACTCCAGTTCTTCAGGTCAAGACAGACAATTTCCTAAAGTTGCGAGAAAAGAAGATCTTATAGTCGGAGATTTGGTTTTCTTCGAGGGACGTAGAAAAAATGGTCATGTTGGTCATGTTGGAATAGTAACTGAGGTTCATTCAAATAACCGATTTAAATTTATACATGCATCCACAAACAACGGAGTAATAATTTCATCATCTACAGAACCATACTATGCTTCAAGATACCTTAGGGGAGGAAGAGTGTTGGATGAAAGTGAGATTTATAAAAGATCTGAAAAATCTAATCAAACTTTAGATTCAAAAACAAATCCTCCGATCCCTTCTAAAATACTTACTCAAATCAAATCAAGAAACACAACTGAAGTCCGGAACATTAGTAGCACTTCTCCCGATTATGACATTGATAAAGTTCTAAAAAACAATAATGGCGAGTCAAAAGGTAATGAAAATCATAATTCAGTGGAACTTAATTCAGATATAATTATGAGAGAAGAATATCATCTAATTCCTCCTCCACAAAAGACACACATTGTGAAAATGGGTGAAACACTATATTCAATTTCCAGAATTTATGGTTGCACAGTTGAAGAACTTACAGCATGGAACCCACACTTGAACAACATATTGAAAGTAGGAGATAAACTGCTAGTATCAGTCAAATAACTTAGATTTAGATTATAATTATTACTTATAATCGGTATCTTTTACCTATTTTTGGCATTCAATTTAATAAAACAATACATTATGATTACAGCAGACCAGATTAAAGATATACTGGAGCGCGTTGAAGCGCTGAGGGGGTATCTTTGACATTGATGCAAAGACTATTGAATTAGAAGAGCAGGAATTGCGGACTCAATCGCCCGACTTTTGGAATGACGCAAAATCTGCCGAATCTCAAATGAAGGTGATAAGAGAATTAAAATTCTGGATAAATAATTACACCAAAGTTAAATCAGCATCTGATGAACTTGAACTGGCTTTCGATTTTGTAAAAGAAGGAATAGTTTCTGAGACTGAATTAGATGATAACTACGCACAGACACTTCAACTATTAGAAGACTTAGAGCTCAAAAACATGCTACGTCGTGAAGAAGACAAGCTTGGTGCTGTTCTAAAAGTAAATGCCGGTGCTGGAGGTACAGAAAGTCAGGATTGGGCTTCAATGCTTTTAAGAATGTACCAGAGATGGTGTGAAAATAAAAACTATAAAACTACTATAACAAATTGGCAGGATGGTGATGATGCCGGAATTAAAACTGCTACACTTCAGGTAGAAGGCGAACTTGCTTATGGTTTTCTGAAAAGTGAGAACGGTGTTCACAGGCTCGTTAGAGTTTCTCCTTTTAATGCTCAGGGAAAAAGAATGACATCTTTTGCATCTGTTTTTGTTGTACCACTTATCGATGACTCAATAGAAATAGATGTTAACACAGCTGATATAAGTTGGGATACATTTCGATCATCGGGAGCAGGTGGACAAAATGTAAATAAAGTTGAGACAGGTGTAAGATTGCATTACAACTATAAAGACCCGGATACCGGTGAAGAACAAGAGATTGTAATTGAAAACACTGAAAGCAGGTCCCAAATGGGTAACCGTGAAAATGCCATTCGATTGCTAAAATCGCAGCTTTATGAAATAGAACTGGAGAAAAGAAGAGCGGCTCAGGCTGAGATTGAGGCTGGTAAAAAGAAGATTGAATGGGGCTCACAGATTAGAAGCTACGTATTTGACGATAGAAGAGTAAAAGACCATCGCACAAACTATCAAACATCAGATGTGAATGGAGTAATGGATGGTGAGTTAGACTCATTTATAAAAGCCTACCTTATGGAATATGGCGGAGAATAATCCTTCAAAAACATACTATCGGTCAGTTCTGATTATACTCATTCTGTTACTGGCTATTATTTTATTCACCGAATTCAGATATTATTTGGGGGGCTTCCTCGCTGCTGTAGCAATGTACTCAATACTAAGAGGGCAAATGATAAGATTAGTAGTTAAACGTAAGTGGAGTAGAGGATTAAGTGCTTCACTTATTGTACTTGCGTCTGTCATTTTTATTTTAATTCCACTTACCGGCATTGGCTTCTTGGTTGCTGATACAATTTCAACCATAGACATTGACTCTGACACAATTTTAATTGCGATTAATAATTTTGCGTATAAATTTGAGAGTAGAACAGGAATTGAAGTATTTACACCTCAAAATCTATCTTTCTTGCCTGAAGCAGGAAGTACAATCATGCAATCGATAGTATCAGGCTTAAGTTCAATGTTAATTAATAGTGTCATTGCTATTTTTGTACTCTATTTTATGCTTTTCAGCTATAGCAGTTTTGAAAGAATAATAATTGAGATCTTGCCTTTTAACGATGCCAATAAAAATATTTTAAGTCAGGAAATAAAATCAATCATAGTATCTAATACAGTTGGAATTCCTTTGGTTGCCATAACACAAGGTATTTTAGCATATTTTGGTTATCTGTTTATGGGTGTAAACTCACCTCTTGTATTAGCAGTTCTTGTTGCATTTACAACAGTGATACCAATCGTTGGTACCTCCCTCGTATGGGTACCAATAGGACTTTCTGCATTTCTAGATAACGAAATAACTCGTGGAATCTATTTATTGGCATATGGATTATTCATAATTGGCGGGTCTGATGCTATAATTCGATTTATGCTACAAAAACAACTTGCAAATATTCATCCGTTAATTACTTTTTTTGGTGTATTAACAGGGTTAGCTTTATTTGGTTTCTGGGGAATTATCTTTGGTCCACTCCTTCTTTCAATGTTTCTGCTTTTATTAAATATGTATAGGCATGAATATATTGAAGGTTCAACAGCAAAACCACGCATCACAACAAGCGAAGATTATCAGAGCAATATTTTGATAAGAAAAAAAAAGCTAAACAGGATCAATAGACAAACCAAATAAAGCAAAATCATATTTTACAGGATCACTGCTATCAAGCTTTCTTAAATTCTCTGTAAGCTCGATAGCAGTCTGCCAATCGGTTTGTTTTCTTGTTATTAGTCCTAATTTCCTTGCAGTTCGGTCGACATGCAAATCAATAGGACAAATTAGCTCACTTTTAGGAATTCTGTTCCATATACCAAAATCCACCCCACCCTCACTCCTTACCATCCATCTTAAAAACATATTCAGACGTTTGCATGCAGAATTTCTTGCAGGTGTTGCTATATGTTTACGAGTGCGTTGGGGAGCATTGGGGTTATTAAAAAAGTTAATTTCAAAATTAATCAAAGAATCTTCAATTGAAATAAACCCATCTGTTGGTATAAAAGCTTCCTCCAGTGTATCATACATATCGTAGTAACGCTTAAAAAAATCCACAAAATAAAGCAGATCGGTATCATTAAATGTTCTATGTTTAAAGCCTTGCAAACCTCTTAAATCATCTTCTCCATGCTCTTTTATGAATTTGTACGGCTCATTACCAAACCTGTTTATCAAATCGTGGCATTTATTTATAATAGTTTTTCGTTGTCCCCATGCAAGAATTGATGCAAAAAAACCCATTATCTCTCTATCTTGTTTTAATGAAAAAAGATGTGGAATTGAAATTGGGTCAAACTCTATAAATGAAGGATTATTATAATGTGCTGCTTTTTCATCAAGCAGTTCTTTCAATTTTATCATAACAAAATAATTATATTGTACAAAATTACCACTATTTCTTAAAAAGAACTACTTTTGCAAAAACAATAATTACGAAAGCCTATCTGCTGATGAAACGCGAGCTCTGCATTCTACTAATATTTTATTTGTTTTCTCATTCCATTACAGGTCAAATTAGTCATGGAGGTAAACCTCTTCCTCTTTCTGCAGATAAAGCCACACGACTAATGATAACAAAGGATGATATGTTTGTAGAAATGCCTAAATTCAACCATCAGGCCGCATTATGGCGGTCGTATCAAGAGAAAGCAAAATTTAAAAGTCTTGAGTTTGCGCATAAATTTGATGTCCATCTCAGACCTGACAATTCAGGTATATTATTTACGTACAATAAAATGCAAGTATGGCGTGTAGGTATAAGGTCACGCGGAGCCCACTCTTTAAATATATTATTCTCAAAATTTAATTTACCCGAAGGTGCAAAAGTTTTTGTTTACAATTCAGATCAAACAGAGATTCTTGGATCCTTTACAAGTGAAAATAATAGTGACTTAAACCTCTTGCCTGTACAACCTATAGGAGGTGATGAGCTTATTGTAGAATATCAGGTACCATTAGAAAAAGTAGGTGAGGGTAAAATTGAGATAGGAGATGTTAATCATGATTTTGTTGGTATCTTCAGAGCTTCAGAGCCGCGTGATCCTACTCAGCAATGTCATCCAAATTTAATTTGTTATCCGGATAATATAGAACCCGGTAGTGGTGTTGTTGGGCTAATAATAAATGGGAATACATATTGCACTGGAGTATTAGTAAATAATAGTTCGGAAGATGGAACTCCATACCTACTAACAGCTACACACTGCTTAAACAATGATTTCAGCAGTGAGTTTCTGAACAACAAGAGGTATAATATGGTAGCCGGAAATATTGTAGCATTTTTCAACTACAACTCTCCCACATGTTCAACAGACATTAGAGGTCAGATACAAATGACTATGGCTTCTACAGATTCTGTATTAATTAGCGAAAAACACGACATATCTCTTTTAAAGTTCAAAGAATCTCCTCCAAAAGAGTACCAGCCATTTCTTCTTGGATGGAATAATGATTCTTCACCTGTTGGTCCATTTCACGGCATCCATCATCCCAATGGTGGTGTAAAAAAAGTTGCAATTGACGAAGGGAACATAACATTAGGCACATTCGATTATCCAAAATTTAATATGGAACCCGGAGCTTTCTGGATAGTAAGAGATTGGGAGACTGCAGCCACAGAGGGAGGCTCTTCAGGTTCACCTCTCTTAGACAAAGATAAGTATATAGTTGGCACGTTAACAGGTGGTGATTCATACTGTTCTGGTCAAAAAGGACCTGATATCTACGCATCTTTGAATAAATTTTGGAATATTGAAGGCTCACTTGACAATCCTAATCCATTAAGTTCTTATCTTGATCCTGAAAACACAGGTATTACTAAATTAAATGGATTTAACCCATATTCCAATGAAAAAATTACAAGGAGTCAAAATTATAAATTAGATGAAAAACCTACCGAATCTTATTTCACATCAGTACCGATGTTAGCTACAAATAATACATTTGGATATACCGAGTTCGCAGAAGAATTTCATAGTGAAGACAACATACAATTGCATGGAGTTTTCATTTCATCACCTGCAATCAATAATATTCAAAACATGAAAATAAATATTAGAGTATACACTGGCGAAAAAGAACCTGAAAGAATAATACACAATCAACTTTATGAGTATAATTACCAATATTATAGTAGTCAGGGTTTTGATTATGGATTGCGTGACATGAACCGTAGTGTTGAAAACTATATTCAATTTGAAAACCCAATCTCTCTTTCAGGAACTTTTTTTATATCCTACTCAGATATAAATAGTATACCTAATGGATTTTCAGTGTTTAACACTGAACCTCGCAATCTTGGTTCCGGAATAATATCTACTGCTTGGATGAAGAGTTCTCAAGGTTGGGTTAACTCATCAGAAAACATAGAAAACCCAATTAACACATCACTTTTAATTGCAGCATACGGAATAGGTGAT
>DATGMV010000369.1:0-4786 GCA_035307185.1 Fermentimonas sp.
TGTATAAACTATTCTCTCGCCATCAGCATCTTCACGTATCACCTTCACGTTGTCCCGCCGACCATAAATGGTCATATCGCCTGCCATCGCCAAACCTTCAAGAACGGTCATTCTCCCGTTATTCGTTTCGAACCGCCCGGGTCTATGCACTTCGCCCAGCACATTAACAGAATAGTTCATGATTCTTGCAGTAACTATAGGCATCTCTTCGGTGAAAAAGGGCCTGAGATGCTTTTCAACCAATTTTTCTAATTCTTTAGTACTCAAACCCTTTACATGAAGTCTACCCAAGGATGGGAAGTTTATGTTTCCTTCCTCATCAACCAAATAATTCTGCAACATCGGTTGCCCTTGGAGATAGCCGATGTTAGCTTCTAACTGAGGAGCAATGAGATTAAATCTTCTTGATGCATCGGGTTCGCTACTCACCACGGTAATGGAGAGGATATCTTTAGGTTTGATACCGGCACTGTACTCTGCACGGTTTAATGCATTTGTTGATTGTTCCAGCTGTTGAAAATAGGAGACATTTTTCACTGGAGAACATGAAATGATAATTACTGAGAGTGTAAATAAGCAAGTGATTATTTTCATCATTAAACATTATTTTATGCACACATACGGAATTCAGACATTTAACATCATAAAAATGACAGTTTCCTGCGGTTGATAAGCTATGACTAATTATATTGGAACCAATATATTCCTCTTTTCGACCTCTGAAATTCTTAACTAAATTAGTTAAGTACCGCAAATATATAGTTACTTCGACCTTTTATCGATATGTTTTTACTTACATAATATTACACCCTCGTGCACCAATCAGAGTAAAATGGCTGTAAGATTACCTTTGAATGGCCCTCGTGTTTAAAACCATTCTAAATAGGAATTTCATACGGGTTAAGGCTGTTTAATTCTTTCTAATTTGAACAAAATAGGCCTTATTTCATTGTAACATAGAGGGATGTTCTGGAATGAAAGTAGTACATTTGCACTGACAATCATAAAATGAACAAGCTGCGTTGGATTAATTCTCTGAAGTGATTAAGGGTTTTCCGGAAAATCAATCATATTCCCTTTTAATAATGGGATCTCAAAGCACCCTTTTTCACCTCGAATCACAGCGATCAATCCAGTGAGCGTGACACACGTTTTTGTTTACAACACACATGGTTTAAGCATGTAAAACCATTTTGGAGTAGACAAAAAACGTTAGTTTTCTAATTATTTTTATTAAAAAAGAAGAATGCAATGAAACGAAGCAACTACACTATCATCATCAGTTTGGTATTTATCTGCTTCCCTTTCTTTATGTCCTATGGACAAGGGAGCAGATATAGCGGATCCTACACTAAATCCTCTAAAATTCAACATGTAGGTAAATCTAATTTTGTAATTGAAGGATTCGAATTTTCTAATATTAACGGAGATATTATTGGTTTGTATGACTGCGAGAATGTCATCATAAGAAACAATAAGTTCAGTTCCTCCAACAAAAGAGGTATTTATTTGTATAATTGTAAAAACATTACCATTATCGACAATACATTTGATCATGTTCATACAGCACTTACTGCATCCACGTCACAAGGTGTGAAATTTGAGTACAACGATGTATTTAACCTAGGAGGCTCCTTAGCAGAGTCAGATGATACCAACAATGGTTTTGTCGCTCTTTTTATCGCTGTAACTGGTTCGGGGAACAGCATCAGCTATAACGCAGCTGAAAATATCTTCGGAGATAGTTCCCCAGGTGATCTTATTAATGTGAATCAATCACACGGGACACCCGGAAGCCCTATCATCGTTAAAGGGAACTGGTTAAGGGGAGGCGGCCCGTCGCATTCAGGTGGTGGAATCTTGATAGGAGACCTCGGCGGCTCGTATCAGATAGCAGAAGATAATATATTGGTGAATCCCGGTCAATACGGCATGGGGATCGGTGGTGGTCATAACATGACATTGAGAAACAACAAAGTGTACGCTAAAAGTCAATACTTCACTAACGTGGGTTACAGCATAGCGAACTGGTCTGAAAGTCAATCCGGCCGATCTCATACCATCACCTTTGAAGGAAACACTGTTAATTACGCAAACCGTAATGGAGAGACAAATAACTCCTGGTGGATTGCCGAGAACATGAAGCCGGTAATGGGTATAGAAACCAACAGGTATGACCCCTCGTTAACTGCCTCCATCCTCCCCGATCAAATCATCGGTAGAGCACGCGCGGGCATGCCATCCAATCCAGGTGATGAAATACCCGGTCCCGGCGATGGAGGGTCAACTCCCCTACCTGGTGAAGGGGATAAAGAACCGGAACAGCCCGAACAGCCGGAACAGCCCGAACAACCCGAACAGCCGGAACAGCCTGAACAACCCGAACCAGGAGAAGGCAATAATGAGCCGGAAAATCCGGGAATAGAACTTCCTGATATCAATAACCATCCTTCAATCACAATTTATCTGGATCGTTACGAGCGCGTATGCGTCAATATAAGGGGACGATTATATGGTGCGGAAGTGATTGGTGCTAACAGTAAGGGAGAAGTCATTTATCAACAAAGACTTACACGCTTTCACACCGTGCTCCCAGGTCGGGCAGTACCTGGTACTTATTACGTTTATGTCAAAAATGGAAATAGAGAACATTTAAAAACATTTCATATCCCATAATTGTACAACCCCGGTTGTATGATACACTATAAAAGTTTAGCTATCGCTGGTTTGATATAAGCATGCGTATATCTTACTATTTGATGCTACAACTATTACAAACAACTTATTAAGAGTTTGATCTCACACAACACTAAACAAACTATTAATGTAACTCACATCTACTCCAGGTAGATGAGTCTTACAAACACAATAACACCACATTATCAATATGAAAAAGTATATGTATATATTGGGCTTACTGGCCCTCGGCATGATGATTATATCATGCGAAAAAGAAACGGAGAATGCATTATTACCCGATGCAGAGGAATCAGTTAGCGTGAATGTCACTGGGCAATGGGAAGTTGTGGCTCACAACGATTCAGTAGCGGTCTTTGGACCTTTCACGATACTTACAGTAAGCAATCCTGATGCGAAGAACGACTCGATTACCATTCAGGATTCGGAGGTGAAGTTCTGGAAATTTCAAGCAAAAGCGGCCGTTAATGAGAACGACGGTACTTTTGAGACAAAACTCTCCACTTGTGAGTTGTGCGATGAGGGCGTCGGGATTAAAATATCGAACGGCAAAATCGTCGATGCCGACAGCATCTATTTCGAGATCCAGTTCGAAGATGATGAAACCCCATATGGGAATACGTATCGACTGAAAGGACACCGTGTAAACGGATAAACAAGACTCTAAAACAGGAATCACGCTCTTAAAAAGCTAATTACGCTGTTACACGGTTCTAAATTGTAATATCCTTGCTGTCTTCCATTTTGCAGACTGAAAACTACAACTTGGCAGACGGTGAGGATTTACTTTATCCAGACAAGACGCCAGAGAGACTCAAAACCTGATATTTAACTTTCAAAGAAAGCAGATGCAAAAACATAAAAAAAATAAATTTTTATCGTGGTTTACCGCTATCACTTTTAGCAATAGGCCATAAAATAAATCTATCTATCCTTTAACTATTTTTGCCTCTTTGTTAATTTAGTTGCCTCTATAGTCGTTAACTTAATTAGTTAACATCACAAATATAGCATCCGTTATCGAAATATCAATGATAATCCACCTTACATAACATTACATACAAGGTAGGAGATCAACTGTAACCGTTTGTGGAGCTCATTCACGCGGGCCCATTATTCATCACAGGTCACGAGTATTCGCGGATTCATCATTCGCACTATCTCTATCCTGCACAATTTCCTTTAAGGTATCTATCAACTCTTTCCTGCTCATAAAATCAAGTTTTTTGTTGATGCGATGTATTGTAACGGAAACTGACTCGGGGGTTCTATTTGTGATGAGTGCAATATCAATGATATCCAGATCATTTACCAGCAGACAGCAGAGGATCACTTCCCGATGAGAAAGCAACGGGTAGGTTTGTTGAATGATACGTAACTCTTTTTCATAAGAAACCAAATCGTCTAACGTGAGTTGCCTGCTCTCTTCTTCAAAGTATTTCTTCATGAGCGTCCGATACATCGTTTTACCCGTACGATTGAGATGCGGCTTTAATCGCATCAACTCTTCTTTTATAGAAAAGAGCGAAGAAAAGGACGCGGTGGATTGTTTATCAGTATATTTTGTAAAATGGACAAGGTAAATTTCTCCTAATGTAGGACTTGTAATACAACCCAGTGAGTATTTTAGTATCTCCTGTTTTCCGTTGAAAAGAATAACCTGAATTTTCTGGTCGGTTACGCTATCTCTCTCGTGTTTTTTCACAAAATCTTTCATGAACGGATTTATCTTCTTCCACGTCGTTAAGTCGAATGCTTCGTTTGACTTCATTCCAAGCAATTCGAATGCAGATTTGTTTAAGATAACTTCGTTTGTTGAAAGGATATAAATGGCTGTTGCCAACGGAATATCATTTATATCTATTTCAATTGTACTGTTGGATGGTTCACCCTTAACGAGCACCACCACAATTTTGTGTGTATTGATATTGCTATAATTTTAGTTCTACAGCAAATATAGCATGGATAGGCTTCATCTTAATAGGATATAGGACTTACAAAATCTTGCACCTTTTTCACCACTTACACATAAAACTCTAATTCACACCTATTTAAAGACAATGCTGTTTATAATAACCTTATACAACCA
>DATGMV010000370.1:0-2306 GCA_035307185.1 Fermentimonas sp.
CACGCGAACGTTAGCACTCAATGTTTGCAAATTTGGTGCTTCCTTTTGATCAAACCATTGCTTTCTAGCCGTTAGTCTAATCTTGTTATAATTTGCTGCACCCGCCATGGATGGATGAATAAGATATAGATTATCTGCAAAATAGTCTGAGTACACCGGAATTCCATCTTGTGAATAACCACAGAAAGAAACTATTAGTAGCAGTAAAATGGGGAATTGTTTAAATTTCATGTGCATAAAATATTTGATAATGCGTAAGATAAATTGCCTGTTCTAATCTTCGGTAATTTACTATTTTTTGTTAAACACTTTATATTTTCTATTAACGTTTTAAAGTAAAATGTCCTTTAAATTCTTTTAATTGATCGTCTTCTTTATATTCAACTCTAAACCAATAGTCACTAGATGGTAATGGTGTTCCATTATATGTTCCATCCCAACCTTGTTCTGTAGGGCTTAATTGCTTCAATAATTTTCCGAAGCGATCAAAGATATATATTTTTGCCGTTGGGTCACTTGCACCAATGCCATAAATATTCCAAGTATCGTGATAACCATCTTCATTTGGAGTAAAATACTGAGGATAATCTATTACACTTACTTCAAAAGTAACAGATCCGCAACCATTCACATCCTTAATAGTTATTAAGTGTACTCCAGGACTTACATTTTCAAATATATTGCTAGTTTGAAATGGTCCATTATCGAGTTGATATTGATACTCTCCAATACCAGTAGCGAGCACTTCTATTATATGATTTCCTGCAAAAGCTCCATTGCTTAAAAAAGCCTCATAAGTAAGCGGTGGAGATGATAAAGTAACCGTTGTACTTGCTGTGGTTTCACAGCCTGTAGCAATTTCAATAATTGTAACTGTATACACCCCTTCTTCCAAAGCAGTTATAGAAGGTCCGGTTTCTCCAGGCACTAGTACTCCATTTAAATCCCACATAAATGAATACAGGTTAGGGTCTAAACCAGTATCAATTACAGGAGGCGACACACTTCCCTCTTCCTCAGGAATCGGATTGCCGTTTTCATCAACACATAATCTATATTCATCATCAAAAACAATAGTTGGCAAATAATTCACTTTCAAAATCATTTCAACTACTGCATAACATTTCGGAATAAAAGTATTGCTTTCATTAGTAACCCTTACATAGATACGTTGTGGATTTATGATGTTTACATAAGGGAATTCAATTGCACCTTCTCCACTTTCGGCACCTTCAATTGTTTCATAGAAGGTTAATTGGAAATTAGCAGGATCTTGACCATCTAAAATTTCATTGTGAAGATCTTGCACTTGTGGATCTGTTAAATCGTATAAATCAAATTCTGTAAAACCATCACTTGGAGGAAGGTTGTCACAAACTACAAATGGTTGAGCTGGTGTATTTGCAAGTGCCTCTCGATTCACCTGAAGTTCGAAAGATTGATTGCCACCTACATAACATCCTGTTTCTGTGTTGAGAATACCTGTGTAAATAATCTGTGGGTTTATAGCATTGTTATTCGCATCTCTATTTTGATAAGTAGTAGTATTTACAATTGCATTTGTTTGATTTTCTGCATCTACTATATCTGTATAAAAACTTACTTCAAAAATAGATAAAGACTGACCATTTAATATCTCATCAACCTTAGAATTTAAATTGAAAATACCAATTCCGCTATCATTCGAAATACAAACTACATAGGGAGAAACCTCAGCCGTATCATCAGGAATTGGGTTTACGATTAGTTCCAATTCTACTATTTCAAAACATAGTGAAGTAGGATTGGTTGTACGAACGTAAATTGTTTGTGGATTACTTATGTTTTGATAAGCTGTTGTTTCCGCCTCTGGAATAGCATCTGTTTCTGAAACCGCATTTTCATAACTTAAATAATAATCTAACGTCCAAGTGGTGTTTCCATTCAGAATTTGATTATTGCGAGAAGTAAGGTCGAAAAGTTCTGTTTCATCATATGGTCCCGGAGGAATAATCAAGTTGTTATCGCAAAGCACTATAGGGTCTGGTGTAACAGGTTCTGGATTGCTTTTAACTCTTATGGTTAATGTTGTAAAAGACAAACATCCGCTATCACTATCTTCTACTCTTACATAAAGCACTTGAGGATTAATAGCATTACCTGAAGCGTCAACATTTACATAAGCTGTATCTGGCTCTATAGGGTTAATATTATCCTGAGCATCTTCTTCTGTAATAAAATAAGAAACTCCATGTGTAAGTACTCCCCCTGTAATTTCACTATTTTTAACTGTAAGGTCAAAAGTTGTTATTCCGTCGTTTGCCTCA
>DATGMV010000371.1:0-6892 GCA_035307185.1 Fermentimonas sp.
TCTACCATTTTTTCCAAGTATGTTATCCTTCTCGTAGAAGAACTCTTTTTCACCAAAAGCAGGGACTAATTCATCAAGCCAAGTTGCTTTTTTATCATATTTCGCAAAAAATGGGATATCAATTAGGTTAGGATTCCGACACTGAAGAAACCTTAGAACAAACACTTTTTCTCCTTGAACTTCAGTAATCCCAAGAATTTGAACTTTACCCGGACTTGCACTCATGCTGGGTCCTCTAACTGTACGACAAACACCACTTACACTTCTATATGCTTTTCTGAATATATTCCAAGCCTTTTCAAGGGGTACATCAAAGAATTCTTTTGAACCGGTATCACGTGCTACAAACATATAATATGGTATTAATCCTTGAGAGACCTGTTCTTTCCACATATCAGCCCACACTTTATCACTATCATTGATGTGCCTTAAAAGTGGAGACTGAGTTCTTATTTGTGCACCGGTATTTCTTATGCGACTGATAGCTTCTCTTACTGCATCAGTTCTAAGCTCAACAGGATGATTAAAATGAGCTTGAAAGGCAAGATGTTTACCTGCTTTTTGAACTTTCTCAAAAAGGAATAAAAGTTCATCTGCATCTTTATCTGTTAGAAAGCGGTAAGGCCAGTAAGAAAGAGTTTTAGATCCAATTCTAATATTCTTAATATGATCAAACTCTTTTGTAAGCAAAGGCTCTATATATCTCGCCATAATACTTGTTTTGGCAGTCAGCGGATCACCACCTGTAAAAAGAACATCTGTAACATTGCGATGTTTTAACAAATACTTATGTAATAGATCTGCCTCCTTCATAGCAAACTTCAGGTCATTCATTCCAGAAAATTGTGGCCATCTGAAGCAAAAGGTACAATATGCATGACAAGTTTGCCCCTGACTTGGAAAGAATAGAACTGTCTCTCTATATTTATGCTGCATACCATGTAGTTTTATACCATCTACCTTTGGAACATTTGTTTCCTGTCCTGCAGGATTAGGATTCAGACTCATTCTTATATCGAATACTTTTTTCTTTAGTGCGGCTTCATCATTACTGTCAAGCAACTTCTTTACATCTCTGTAGTTGACCTTGGAAATCATCTCCTTTCTTGGAAATGTAAGTGTATAAATGGGGTCATTCGGAACATTATTCCAATCAATTAGCTGCTCCACTACATAATTGTTAGCTTTAAAAGGTAAGACCTGTCCAACAACTCCTATTGCTTCTCTATCTTCACTGGAAAGGTTATTTATTTGAGGAATATCATTGTAGTTTCTAAGTATAAAATTTCTGTACTTAATATCTTCCATAATTTATTGATTAATTATATTTTTTGAAATTGAATTAGAAGGAATATTGTGGACTACATATAGACTAATAATGTAGTAATATAGCAGACCTCAAAACAAAAATATGAAAATTGTATCAAAAAGACAATTTATTATAACACTTTCACAATTAAATGGAAATAAATTAACATTTTGCTCTATTTCGATGTTCTTTAATAGATTTTGCGCAAATAATTGCCCATTATTAAAATATAATGACTATTTTTGCGATTCAATGAAGATAATTTTTTCACATATACTTCTCATTAATGCAGTTGTCGTTGTCCGACGATGCTCTTAATTTTATACAGTCAATAAATTGACTGCCTCCTCTGTTTCCTTTATTTTTGCCATCCGTGGCGTTTTATTCACAACACAACAACAATCTTTTTTATAATAATGAATGTAGAAATTCATATAGCAAACAGCAGTTATATAGGTTATGCACAAGAAATCTGCGATTTAATTTACGAGTCTGCACAGGCCCGTGGTACAGGTATAGCAAAACGTAGTGCTGAGTACATTGCAGAAAAAATAAATGCAGGTAAAGCGGTTATTGCGCTCGATGGAGATAAATTGGTTGGTTTCTCTTATATAGAAACTTTTAGTCACAAACGATTTGTTGCAAATTCCGGATTAGTAGTTCATCCCGACTATCGTAATCAGGGATTAGCAAAAAAAATTAAGCGAAGGATATTTGATCTTTCACGAAAACTATACCCTAATGCTAAGATTTTTAGTATTACTACCGGATTGGCAGTAATGAGGATGAATACCGAGTTGGGATTTAAGCCGGTAACTTTTTCTGAGCTTACCGATGATGAGGAATTTTGGAATGGATGCAAGGGTTGCAGGAATTACGATATTCTACAACGGAATAACTTTAAAATGTGCTTATGTACTGGTCTGTTATACGATCCAAAAGATCAACCAACGCCTCAGCCAAGCCCTTTTGCAAAAAAAGTAGTTAAACCAATAATCAAAACAAAAAAAAGAAATAAATTAAAAAAATGAAGGAAAAAGTAGTTTTAGCATTCAGCGGCGGTCTCGACACGTCGTTCTGTGTACCTTACCTTATTAAAGATAAGGGACTTGAGGTCCATACAGTGATAGTAAATACGGGTGGTTTTTCTGAAAATGAGTCTGCACTTATTGAAGAGAGAGCAAAGCAGTTAGGTGCCACTACCCACACCTGCATTAATGCTGTTGATGATTATTATACAAAAGGTATAAAATATCTCATATATGGTAATGTACTAAAAAACAATACTTATCCTCTTTCAGTAAGCTCTGAACGTTTTTTTCAAGCAATGGCGATAGTGGATCATGTTAAGAAAATAGGGGCTGAATATGTAGCTCATGGTAGTACCGGAGCCGGCAACGATCAGATAAGATTCGATCTTGTATTTGAAGTTTTAGCTCCAGACGTTAAGATTATTGCTCCAATTAGAGAGCTTAGTCTTTCTCGTCAGCAAGAAATTGATTACTTAAAAGACGCCGGATTCGATTTCTCATGGGAGAAATCAAAATACTCAATCAATCAGGGATTATGGGGCACAAGTGTAGGTGGTGTTGAAACGTTAAAATCCTCCGGAGTATTGCCTGAAGAGGCTTTCCCGTCGCAAGTAACAAAACATGAACCTGAAAGAATAAAGATTGGTTTCGAAAAAGGAGAGCCGGTATCAATTAATGGCGAAAATATATCACCAATCGAACTCATTCACAAGTTACATGAGATAGCTTCGGCATATGGAATTGGAAGAGATGTACATGTAGGAGATACAATAATTGGCACAAAAGGAAGAGTTGCTTTTGAAGCACCTGCACCACTTATTATAGTTAAAGCACACCATCTTCTTGAGAAACATGTGCTCACAAAACAGCAGCTATATTGGAAAGAACAGCTCTCTAATTGGTATGGTCAGTTAATGCACGAAGCACAATACCTTGAACCTGTAATGCGTAATATCGAAACCTTCTTAGATGATACGCAAAAGTATGTTACCGGTGAAGTTGAGGTAGAACTCAGACCATATCACTTTGCAATATTAGGCTGTTCGAGCAATTATGATCTTATGAGCTCTCGTTTTGGTGAATATGGTGAGAGCAATAAGTCATTTACAGGAGATGATGTAGTTGGGTTTACAAAAGTAACAGCCAACCCATTAAAAATATATTATACAATTCATGAAAATGATTAATGTTAGTATTGTTGGTGGCACAGGATATACGGCAGGTGAGTTACTAAGAATATTACTGCGTCATCCTCAAGTAAATATAGAATCTGTAATTAGTACTACTTCTGTAGGAAAGCGTATCGACTCTGTACATCGTGACTTACTTGGAGAAACAGATCTTATCTATAGTGATAGTTTTAAAAATCCCGATTTAATTTTTCTTTGCTTAGGTCATGGCCTCTCACGCAATTTTTTAGAAAAGAATCGATTACCTGAGAATTGTAAGATAATTGACTTAGGGAATGATTTCAGAAACCAGCCTCAATTTGGTGATAGAAGGTTTATATTCGGTCTTTGCGAACAGTTTAAGAGTGAAATAAAAAATGCAAATTATGTAGCTAACCCGGGCTGTTTTGCAACAACTATTATGCTTGCACTTCTGCCATTAGCATCTAAGAATATGTTGAAAGATGATATTCATGTACATGCAATAACCGGATCTACCGGTGCAGGAAAAAGACCTGGCGATACAACTCATTTTAGCTACAGAGACAGTAACTTGTCGGTTTATAAACCTTTCACTCATCAGCATCTCGAAGAGATTGGAAATACATTAATAAAAGCGGGGAGCACTAAACTTCCGCAAATTAATTTTGTGCCTATGAGAGGCGACTTCACTCGCGGCATATTTGCAAGCATCTATACTAAATGGGATGATACAATGACTAAGGAGGAGGCTATCTCATATTTTAAATCATATTATAAAAGCTCTCCATTTGTTTTTGTTTCAGATGAGCCAATTAGTCTCAAAGAGGTAGTGAATACTAATAAATGTCTTTTACACATAGAGTTTCACAACGGATATATTCATATAACATCCATTACAGACAATCTTGTAAAAGGTGCATCGGGTCAGGCTGTACAAAATATGAACCTGATGTATGGATTGGAAGAAACAACAGGACTAAAACTGAAGGGAAGCTCTTTTTAATCAAACAAAAAAATATGGATATATTCAACGTATATAGTTTATGGGATATTGAACCTGTAAGGGCAAAAGGATGTAAGGTATGGGATAAAGAGGGTGTTGAGTATTTAGATCTTTATGGTGGCCATGCTGTCATTTCAATAGGTCACTCACATCCTATTTATGTAGAAGCAATTCGTGAACAGGTGGGTAAGTTGGGATTTTACTCAAATTCAGTACAAAACTCCTTACAAAAAGAACTTGCTACTAAACTTGGTGAGCTAAGTGGTTACATTAACTATTCATTATTCCTTGCCAACTCAGGTGCCGAAGCAAATGAAAACGCACTTAAGCTGGCATCATTTCATACCGGAAAGAGACGTATTATTGCTTTCAAAGATGCTTTTCACGGCAGAACTTCGGGAGCTGTAGCAACTACTGATAACCAGGGAATTCAATCACCATTCAACAATGGTCATGAAGTAACTTTCATAAATCTGAATGATGCTGAAAGTGTTAAGGAAGAGATCTCAAAAGGTGATGTTGCAGCAGTAATAATTGAAGGTGTTCAGGGAGTAGCAGGAATTTTTGTTCCAGAAGATAGTTTTATTAAACAACTTGATTCGTTATGCAAGGAAAACAAAGTACCACTAATCCTCGACGAGATACAGTCGGGTTATGGTCGTACCGGAAAATTCTTTGCACATCAATATGCGGGCATAAAACCAGATCTTATTACAATTGCAAAAGGTATGGGCAACGGATTTCCTATTGGAGGCGTACTAATATCGCCGGAATTTGAAGCAAAAAAAGGGATGCTCGGAACCACTTTTGGTGGTAATCATCTTGCTTGTGCAGCTGCAATTGCTGTAATTGATGTGTTAGACAATGAATCGCTGATTGAAAATTCCTTTAAAATGGGAGATTATTTACTGAAAGAGCTTAACAATATTGATGCAGTGAGTGCTATTAGAGGGCGTGGACTTATGCTTGGTATTGAACTTAACCCTGAATTTTCTGATATTCGAAATCGTTTGCTTTTCGAAAGTCATATCTTTACAGGAGGTGCAAAAAATGGAGTTATGCGACTGCTTCCACCACTTTCAGTGTCGAAAGAAGAGATTGATTATTTCTTATCGGAATTAAAAGACAAGACAAAAGAAAGTAAATAAAACAAACTATTATAATTCGTTATGAGAAACTTTACATCGGTGCATGATATTGGAGATCTGAAGGTTGCTTTGGATAAAGCTAAATGGGTTAAGGAAAATCCTTTTGCAGACCAAGCCCTGGGCAAAAACAAGACACTTCTGCTAATCTTCTTCAACTCAAGTCTACGCACTCGCCTTAGCACACAAAAAGCAGGTTTAAATTTGGGTATGAATGTAATTGTTCTCGATATAAACCAGGGAGCATGGAAATTGGAAACCGAAAGGGGTGTGATAATGGATGGCGACAAACCAGAACATATCCTTGAAGCTATCCCTGTTATGGGTGCTTATTGTGATATTATTGGTGTAAGATCATTTGCTCAATTCGAGAATAAAAAAGATGATTATAATGAAGTAATACTTAACCAATTTATCAAGCACTCAGGCAAACCCGTATTCAGCATGGAGGCTGCAACCAGACATCCATTGCAGAGTTTTGCAGATTTAATAACCATAGAAGAGTTTAAAAAAAATGAGAAGCCTAAAGTTGTGCTCACTTGGGCACCTCACCCAAAAGCTCTGCCTCAGGCGGTACCTAATTCTTTTGCAGAGTGGATGAATGCAACAGATTATGAATTCGTAATAACTCATCCCAAAGGATACGAACTGGAAGAATCATTTGTTGGCAATGCCAAGGTGGAGTATGATGTTGGGAAAGCATACAAAAATGCCGATTTTATATATGCAAAGAACTGGTCGCCCTACCAAGACCCAAATTATGGTAAAGTTATAATTACTGATAGAACCTGGACTGTAGACAGTAAGAAAATGGCGATTACAAATAATGCATATTTTATGCACTGCCTACCTGTTCGCAGAAATATGATTGTTACAGATGAGGTGATTGAGAGCAGCCAGTCTATTGTAATTCAGGAGGCTGCCAATAGAGTAGTTTCTGCACAAACTGTTTTAAAAGAGTTGCTGTTAGGTCTTTAGTCTATTTAATTACTATAATTTACTCAATTACTTTAAACTATTAATAATAGTACTTCCAAGTTATAATCAAAATCTAAAGATTAAGAAATGACAAATACTAAACCATCTCTGTCAATAGTAAAGATTGGTGGGAATATAGTTGACAATCAACCTGCACTGGAATCCTTTCTAAATGATTTTAACAAATTAGAAGGAAAGAAGCTTTTAGTTCACGGAGGAGGTGTAATGGCATCTAAAATGGCTCAACAACTGGGTATAGAGAACCGGATGATAAA
>DATGMV010000372.1:0-3497 GCA_035307185.1 Fermentimonas sp.
ATAAGTTCATAGATATCTGCCTTTGCAGGTCTCTTTCTAATAACGGATTTAGATGAAACACTCTCGATGTTAACCTCTTCGCCATTTTGTAAATCATTGAGTAGTTGTCCAAAAACAAATTCACCTTCGCCACTTACCACGTAATCAATATCCCAATTATCAAGAAAAAACTTGGGTTCGTAGCTCACCTCCGGACCACCTGCAATAATTATTATATTTGGATTATGTTTTTTTAGGGTAAAAGCCAGCTCTCTACTTTGCGCCACATTCCATATCGAAACACTAACCCCCACCACATCATAGCCTTCTGCTATAATATTATCTGCTATAACAGACACACTCTCCTTTATAGTGTATTCGCTAAACGACAAATCAAATCGCCCTTTATTAACCACATATAGCCATCGCAGTGCCAATGATGTGTGAATATATTTTGCATTGAATGTAGTGAGATGAACTTTCATAATGATTTTAATTAATTGTAAAAATACCAATATTAAGTGTAACTATCTAATTAATCCACTACCCCTTCAATACCTCCTCATTACCCACTCATTACCTCCTCATATATATATGAGGAGAATCCGAAGTAAATATTAACAGTCACTACTATTCCACTTGTATTTTATGCAAAATATGTGTTAATTTGTAATACTTAAACAGATCTAATAAATGGCAAAAGTAAGCGATTCGGTATTAGGGAATATTTCAGGCAAAATTGGTCCTGTCGTTGTATACACGAGAAAAGGCGAGTCTATTGTAAGAGAGCATGTTATACCTAAAGATCCACAAACACCGGCTCAATTGGCCCAACGGATGAAATTGACATTGGCAAACTCCGGTCTTAAACCTTTGAAAAACCATATAAACGTTGGCTATAAGGGTACAGATATAACATATAGAAAACTTGTGGGAGTAGCTATGAGGGAGTACATTGTTGGTGACTATCCAAACCTGTGTATAGATTATAGCAGAGTTATAGTATCTAAGGGTAAAATGAAATTACCCATGTATGCAAGTGCTGAGCTTGAGAATAAAACGAACTCAGTAAATATAAGTTGGGATACACAAATTCCTTCTAATTCTAAACAGGGAAAAGCTAATGACTTGGTGGTGGTTGTTTGTTTTAATGAAAAGCTTTTAGAGAGTTGCACAGCATCAAAGACTGCGAAACGCGAAGAAGGGTTTGTGTCTGTTGCTTTGCCTAAATACTGGAAGACAGATGATGTACACTTTTGGTTGTATCTAACTTCTAACTTCGCACAGAATAGATCTGATAGTCTTTATATTAAAATCTAAAACACCATATTTAATTTTGGTAGTAATGTAGTTGTTGGCATTTTGAACAAATTCCATTTTTAAAGGTTATTAAATCATTATAGACAACAACTATTATGAAAGAGTACAAAATAGATGAATCGAAAGGAATGGAGATTGGGCTCTATTCTCTCGGCGATCTTTTACCGGATGTTCACACCGGGAATACAATATCGGAACAGGAAAGAATTAAGAACATAGTTCAGCAAGCAAAACTTGCAGAAGAGGCAGGATTGGACATCTTCAGTTTAGGCGAGAGTCATCAGCCATATTTCACAAGTCAAGCTCATCAGGTGATTCTTGGGTATATTACAGCAACTACTACTAAGATTAAGCTTACAAGCGGAGTAACGGTGCTGAGCACTGCCGATCCGGTGCGGGTATTTGAGGAGTTTTCCACTCTCGATTTGCTTTCAAACGGCAGAATAGAATTAATTGCTGGGCGAGCTTCAAGAACAGGTGTTTATAAGTTGATGGGCATAAGCTTAAGGGATTATGAGGCGATCTTTGAAGAGAAGTTTGAGCTGCTGCTTCAGATGAACAGAGAGAGGGTTGTAAATTGGGAAGGAGAATACAGGGCTTCTCTCGAAGATGCAGAGATTTTACCTCGTCCGCTAAACGACAAGCTTGTTATTTGGAGAGGCGTGGGAGGTTCGCCTGCAAGTGCAATTAAAGCCGGATACCAAGGTGTTCCCATGACTTTAGCAACTCTGGCCGGACCGGCTTCTGCATTTAAAGAGGCTGTTGACGCATATCGTATTGTGCTTGATAAGAGCGGTTTTGATTCTAAAAAGAAGCCCGTAGCAACTACCAGTTTATGCTATATTGCAGACGAAACCTCTACCGCTATGAGAGAGTATTTCCCCTATATGAGCAAAGGATTTGAGCTTGTTAACGGTAGGCCATTTTCTAAATATCATTTTGCAGAAGCGAAAAATAGTAATAACACTCTCATGGTGGGCAACTGGGAGTTGATTGTTGAGAAAATATTGTACCAGCATGAGCTTTATGGTCATCAACGCTTTCTTGCTCAAGTGGATTTTGGAGGACTTCCATTCTCAAAGATTGAAAAAATTATTGATATTCTAGCCAACAAAGTTGCGCCAGTTGTGCGGAAAGAAACAAAAAAGGATTGAATTTAAAATGAAGATTTTAGGTATATCAGGCTCCATTAAGAGTCAGAAAACTATTACAGCTGTAGAGACTGTTCTGCAGGCAATTAAAAATAAAAATAAGTCTATCGAGACTGAGCTTATCAGCTTAGGCGATTTTGATATTGCATATAGCGACGGAAGAGATTACCGTGATTATGACGGCGACACAAATACTGTAATTTCCAAAGTTATGTCGGCAGATGCATTTGTTATAGGCACTCCGGTTTATCAATCATCAATTCCTGGTGTTTTAAAGAATTTATTCGATCTACTGCCTAAAGATGCATTCATGGATAAAGTGGTGGGCATTGTAACTACTGCCGGCTCCGATAAGCATTTTCTAATGGTGGAGTCTCAGCTTAAGCCAATTTTAAATTACATGAAGGCTATTATTGTTCCAAAGTATGTTTTTATTAATGAGGCATTTTTTATTAATGGTAAAATTGTTAGTGACGATATTGAACTTCGGGTGAGACAGCTGGCTGATGACACAATTAATATCACTGAGGTTGTGCAGGAGATGAGAAAAAAAAGAGAAGATGAGTTTGATTTTTAGCTCAGCAATATATACATAAAAAACAATATTAGAACCATTTTTTTAGTGATTAAATAAAATAATTCCAGAGCATAGCAACAATAAAACATACTGCAACCCCATAAACCACAGGCAGTAATGTTGCAACGGTAGTCCATTTGCGGCTACCGGTTTCTTTATAAATAGTATATATAGTGGTACTGCATGGGTTATGAAGCAGACTGAATAACATAAGATTAATAGCTGTGAGCGTGGTCCATCCTCCAGCTTTTAGCAGTGAAGCGATTTCTGTCTGTGACCCCTCAAAGATGACACCAGCTCCGGCACCCAATGCTGCATCGCCTATTGTTAGGGTGGTCAACATTAATATTGTTGGGATAACAATCTCGTTGGCGGGTATTGCAACAATAAATGCCAAAAGAATTACACCGTTCAAACCTATAATTAGTCCAAATGGGTTTAAGCCATTGATCATCCACAACGCAATGCTT
>DATGMV010000373.1:0-7174 GCA_035307185.1 Fermentimonas sp.
TAAATACTTGCAATAAGTGTAGGTGGCATAAATATTACAGAAACAATAGTAAATATTTTAATAATCTTATTCTGTTCAATATTAACGTAACCGAGGAATGCATCTTGCAGATAGTCGAGGCGGTCGAAGCTAAACTTTATATGTTCAATAAGAGAGTTGATGTCTTTAATTAGAATTGTTAGTCTCGGTTGTAGCTCGTCAGGAATAAATTCGCTCCTAAGCATACTCGATATTACTCGCTGTTTGTCTATTATATTTTCACGCAATGACATTGTCTTTTCCTGAAGGTTCTTTATTTCAGAGAGCAGTTCCTCATCAGCCTCTTTAAGCGTAAGTGAGTTACTTAATTGTGTAACCTTTTGAGTCATATTCTCAATCATATCCGCATCAAAATCCACTCTGGTTTCGAGTAATCCTACAAGTACATGAGCTCCGGTAGGATAATTCTTGGGATGAGCCGAAATCTTTTTAACAGTTTCGTGAAACGATATAAGCTCCTCTCCGCGAACTGTTACAAGAATATTGTTTTTCAGAATAAAAGAGACCGGATCTGTCTCAAAATTTGACAGAAGGAAGTTTGAGTTCACTACAAGTGTATCAGTAGTTTCGATATATCGAGATGACATCTCAATCTCAATCATTTCCTCCTCTTCTTGAATATATATTTTAAGGAAGTCCTCCAATTCATTTTCAATTTCTTCATCAACGTCGTTAAGGTCAATCCATAGGAAGTTTTGGATAGGGTTTAACTTTAGGAATTCGAGGCTGCGACTTAATCTCACGATTCCGTCTTTATGATAGAATAATCTTATATCCGCCATGATCTGTTTTTTTTAGTCTTAATAAAATCAGTTCAAAAATAGTTTATCTTTCCTCGTTGTTTGTCCGCTTGGTCAATGGTTCGAGCAAATTTGTGAGAAGCTCAAATTGTTCAATTGACAACTGCTCGGGTCTTTTTGTAAGCAATGGATCATCGGGTAGCGAACTCTCTTCGGAAAGTAGTGATTTTATGGAGTTGCGAAGCATCTTCCTGCGCTGATTAAAGCTTGTTTTCACTACTGTTTTGAATAATTTTTCGTTACAGTTGAGCTTAACTCTTTTGTTACGAGTAAGTTTTACAACTGCTGATTTGACCTTCGGCGGAGGGATAAACGCCTGTTCGTTCACCGTAAATAGGTACTCTATATCATACCATACCTGCAGTAATACACTTAGTATACCATAGGTCTTACTTCCGGGTGAAGCAATCATGCGTTCCGCAACCTCCTTCTGAATCATGCCAGAGCAGAAAGGAACAGACTCCTTATTGTCCAGCACTTTGAAAAATATTTGCGATGAAATGTTGTAAGGGAAATTACCAATAATACAGAATTCTGTGTTATAATAATCTCCAAGGTTCATTTTTAAAAAATCTGTTTGAATAATCTTGCCTTCGAGCTCAGGGAAGTGTTCTTTGAGGTATGAAACAGATTCTATGTCTATTTCAACAACCTTAAGATCTGCTCCTCTTTTAAGAATGAATTTAGTAAGCATGCCAGTACCAGCTCCAACCTCTAGTACAGGGAGTGTTGGGAAGTCATTCAGAGTCTCTGCTACACGGTTTGCTATATTTTCATCTTTTAGAAAATGCTGTCCGAAGTTTTTCTTTGCTTTTACTGGAAACATTGCTATATGCCGATTATTCCTTATCTTTACAGCCGCAAAGGTAATATTTTATTACATATAACCGGCAAATCAAATCCGGTTATTTATTTATATAAAGCTATAAGAAAGACAGACCTAAGGTGAAAAATGTAATAAAAACCCTACTTTCATTAATGCTCGGATTATTAATAATCTGGGCAATGTACAGAAACACAGATCTTGGTGAATTATGGGAAATTGCCAAGTCTGGTAATTTTGCAATAATAGGTGCATCGCTTATATTTGGACTTATAGGAAATATCTTTAGAGGATTAAGATGGGAGCTTTTTGTTAATTCTCTGGGCTACAATCCTCCAAGATCGAGTCTTGTATATGCCACACTTGGTAACTATGCTGTGAATTTTGTATTACCTCGCGCCGGAGATATATGGAGATGTGGTGTGGTAAGTAAGTACGATAAAATGCCTTTCACTAAAACATTTGAAACCTTTTTAGTTGATAAAGCTGTAGATATAGTTGCGGGAGTATCAATAATATTCATTAGTATCGCCCTTTATATCGATTTTTTTGTCTCCTACCTGAATAATAATCCACAACTTGCAGAAAATATATCAAACATATTTAATTCTATATGGATGCGTTTCGGATTAGTTGTACTACTTATTGTAATTGTGCTAATGTTCACAGTTTTTAAAAGAACCGTTTTTGTGCGTAAGACGAAGATATTTCTCAAAACAGTTAAGTACGACTTGAAGCTAATTTCAAGTATGAGAGAGAAAAAGCTGATATTTATCTATACTATTCTTATTTGGTTGTGTTTTTATTTGTATTTTTACATTTGCTTCTTTGCGTTTGACTTCACGGAAGACCTTGGACCTCTTGCTGGGCTAATAGTTTTTGCGATGACAAATATAGGAATTTCAGTACCGGTTCAAGGAGGAATTGGTCCTTGGCACTTTGTTGTAACTTCCTCTTTGGTTATTCTTGGAGTAGCTGAAAATCAAGCATTAGCTTTTGCAGGAACGGTTTTCGCAATACAATCAGTTTGGCAAATACTATATGGTCTATACGGTGTTTTAGCAATGCCATTTGTTAAACGAGAAGAGATAGGAGTACAACCAATTAATATTGAAACAATTGAACAAACTAAATAATTTATTTTTATGTCTGCATCAGAGATTCTAAGTTTAACCCCCGAGAGCGTTTGGAAATATTTTCATGAACTGACTAAAATTCCACGCCCCACAGGACAAATGGAAGAAGTTACCCAATATATTATGGATTTTGCAACATCTCTTAATCTTGAAGTTGTGAAGGATAAAGTTGGCAATGTACTTGTTAAGAAGCCTGCCACTAAAGGTTTTGAGAGTGCCAAAACTGTAATATTACAGTCGCATTTAGATATGGTGCCTCAAAAGAACTCTGATGTTGTACATGACTTCTCAAAAGATCCTATAAAAACATATATAGATCAAGGGTGGGTTAAAGCACACTCTACTACTTTAGGTGCCGATAATGGCATTGGTTGTGCTATGATGATGGCTGTGCTTGAAGACACCACTATTAATCATCCCGCCATAGAAGCACTCTTTACAATTGATGAAGAGGTTGGGATGGATGGTGCAAATGGACTCGAAAAAGGCTTTCTTGAAGGTTCAATGATGATAAATCTCGACACCGAAGAAGATGGTGAGCTATGCATAGGTTGTGCAGGTGGAAGAGATACTAATGTTACTTTTGAGTTCAAACCGGTTAAAGATATAGATGAAGGTGATGTTGCATTCAAAATAAGCCTGCGAGGACTAAAAGGAGGTCATTCAGGTGTACAGATTCATCTTGGACATGCCAACGCTAATAAACTTATGAATCGTTTTCTAAAAGAAGTTGTTAGCGATTATGAGGCACGCATTGCAAGTATTAATGGCGGTTCTCTAAGAAATGCAATACCGCGTGAATCATTTGTTGTACTAACAATTCCCGAGCAACTCTCTGAAGACCTTGTAGATCTGGTTGCTGAATATGAACAATTATTTAGAGATGACTATTCAGGTGTAGAAAACGGAATTTCGTTTAAAGCTGAGCGTACAGAAATGCCTGAGAGTCTTTTTCCTGAAGAAGTACAAGATGACCTAATCAATGCTGTTGAAGCATGTCATAATGGGGTCGTAAGTTATCTTGCCGATTTTCCCGGAGTGGTTGAAAGCTCGCTTAACTTAGCTCTTGTACAATCAGCCGAAGGAATAGTTGAAATAAAATTATTAGTTCGCAGTTCTTCTGAAAGCCTAAAAGACTGGATTTGTTCATCACTCGAAAGTCTCTTTAACTTAGCGGGAGCAAAAGTTGAATTTGGTGGAGATTACCCAGGATGGCAGCCCGATGCAAATTCAGAGCTATTAGATCAAATGGTTAAATTATATATTGAGACATATAATGAGAGACCTACCATAATGGTTATACATGCAGGCTTAGAATGTGGCATAATACAATCTAACGTTGAGCAAAAGCTCGATATAGTTTCTTTTGGTCCCACAATTACAGGCGCTCACTCACCCGATGAAGCGGTTAATATAGAAACTGTTGGTAAATCATATGACTACTTAGTCTCAGTTTTAGAAAACTTGAAATAAAAAAGATGAACAATTCGCTTATCATTTATGCTTCTGATCATGGCACAGTTGAGAAGTGTGCCAAGGAATTGTTTGTTCAGCTTGATGGTAAGGTAGATTTATGTAATCTGAATGTCAGAAATTCAAATCCGGATCTCTCTACATATGACACTATTATAATTGGAGGATCAATTCATTCCGGTAAAATTCAGAATGTCATTGCACAATTTTGTGAAGAAAATATTGATTTACTTTCAACTAAAAACATAGGGCTTTTTATAAATTGTCTATATTCAGGTGAAAAAGCACAGCAACAATTGGATGAAGCTTTTCCTGCTTTGTTAAACTCTGTAGCTGTTGCACGTGATTATTTCGGTGGAGAGATAAATGATCTAAAGCTCAGTTACTGGGAAAAAATAATTACCAAGCAGATGATAGAGCAAGAAAATCTGGTTGTGAAGCTTTCAAAAGAAAGAATTGATAAATTTGCGATAAAAATGGCAGGTGCATATGAAAAGTAGATTTAAACGCCATATTTTCATTCCATTACTTCTATTAATATACATTGCAGTATTGGCTGTTATGGCACTCCCAAGATACAGAGAGTCTGGTAACTGGGGAGAATTCTCAATAATTATTGTAATAAGTCTACTTTTTATCATACTTCTCTTTTTTGTATACAAAAGAAAGCAGAATATAAGGGACAAGATTAATAACAAGGATTAATAAATGAACTCTTCATATTTCAATTTATTTTTTTTTACAAATCTATTACTCTTTCTTGCGAGTTCTAATTTTATTTATGGCAAGTCAGAATCAGCTCTAAATAACACATTATTACAACACTACAAGTTCAGAGTTTATTTAAAAGACAAAGGGCAAAATGATTACTCTATTGATAATCCAACACAATTTCTTTCCGAAAAAGCAATAGAGAGAAAGATTTTACAGAACTCCAGAATTGATGAAACTGACTTTCCAATATGTACAGACTATATCAATCTTGTAAAGAAAGCAGGTGGTAATATTATTTCTCACAGTAAGTGGTTTAACACACTTGTAGTAGAGGTAAATGATAGTCTGAAAATAAATGATATAAATTCACTAAGCTTTGTCGATTCTGTAAAATATGTTTGGAGAGGAGCTGCAGGCAACTATAAAAAAACTTTACGACCAAGACTAAAGCAAAATATCACATGCAGAGCAGAAATTATTGACTCAATTTATGGATTTAGCTCAGAACAGTTCAAGTTTCATAATGCCGATAAGTTATATGAATGTGGGTTTAGGGGTAAAGGGATAAATATTGGAGTTATTGATGCCGGATTCACAAACTATGATGTTATACCTGCTTTTGAAAATGTCAATTTACTTGGATATGAGAATCTTGTGCCAGAGGGCGACCTGTTTTCAACAAGCGATCATGGAACAAAGGTATTATCCACTATGGCAGTAAATCTTCCGGGGATGATGATTGGATCTGCACCCGAAGCGTCATACTATTTATTGAGATCAGAAGACGTGACAAGCGAATTCCCGGTAGAGGAAGATTACTGGGTAAGAGCTATTGAATATGCCGATAGTGTAGGTCTCGATTTAATAAACACTTCGCTTGGATACAACGAGTTTGATGATAAATACTTGAATTATTCTCACGAAGATCTTAACGGAGAAACTTCCTTCATGTCGCGAGCAGCAGATATGGCTTATGAAAAAGGTATGCTGATTGTTGTTAGTGCTGGCAATGAAGGGAATAAAACATGGAAGAAATCCACTCCTCCCGGAGATGCTAAAAATGTAGTTACAGTAGGAGCAGTAGGCACAGATAGTCTTATAGCTACATTCAGTTCACATGGAATCTTAGCCGACGGCAGAATTAAACCCGACATGGTTTCTGTGGGTAAAGCTACAGTTACAATAGGTCGAGATGGCACAATTGGAAATACAAACGGTACATCACTCTCTTCTCCCTTTCTTGCAGGTCTAATTGCTTCACTATGGTCAGTTAACCCCACCTTGCACCGTTCAGAACTTATAGAAATCGTAATGCGTTCATCAGATAGGTATGACTCGCCCGATGCTGTCTATGGATATGGTATACCAGATTTCCAAAAGGCATTGACAGAAGTTTTAAAAACTATTGAAATTGAGCAGTCGGTTGAATAATTGGCTTTAATTAGGTAGTTAAGGAATAATCAATCTTAACCAAAATTTTGGGGGCAATAAACACCATATTTGTTACTATTACTATTAAATAATAATGGACAATCAATCACTTTCACTAACGGAGCTAAATGGTATGGTAAGAGATGCAATACAACAGCTCTTGCTCGAGACTTATTGGTTACGTGCTGAAACAAGTGATGTTCGTAGGAATCGTAATGGACATTGCTATCTTGAGTTTGTTGAAAAAAACGACGTTACAGATTCTATAATTGCTAAAGCCAGAGGTGTTATATGGTCTAATGTTTATGAGATGCTATCTCAATACTTCGAACAGGAAACGGGTCAGCAATTTACAACAGGACTAAATGTATTAGTACGTGTCTCAGTAGAGTTTCATGAGCTTTACGGGTACTCTCTAAATGTAGTGGATATAGATCCCTCATTTACACTTGGGGAAATTGCTCGTAATCGTCAGCGTGTAATTAATAGACTCGAGCAGGAAGGAGTACTAACTCTAAATAAGGAACTTATATTGCCGGAGTTAGTAAATAGAATCGCAGTTATTTCGTCACCCACCGCTGCCGGGTTTGAAGATTTCTCTCATCAATTAGATGAAAATCGACCCGGATTTAAGTTTTATACAAAACTTTTTCCTGCGATAATGCAAGGTGATAGAAGTGAATCTTCAATTATAGAAGCCCTCGAGAAAATATTTATTCATAGAGATTATTTTGATGTAGTAGCCATAATTAGGGGTG
>DATGMV010000374.1:0-4158 GCA_035307185.1 Fermentimonas sp.
AGCGTACTCCTTTCATGTATTCAGAAAGCATATCAAGCAACCCAGCATCATTCATTGCTTGACCTATTGTCTCTAAAGTAAAAGTCCATTGATTACGAATTTTCGTAAGTGCTGCATTCATTGTTTTCATAGCCGGCTCTAAACCTGATGCATAATTTTTATACAAATGCTCCAAAAATTTCGGTGCATATTTTTCAGCCCAAATCTCACCTTTTTGCATTAAACTCATCATTTCAGGAACAGTTTTCCCCATAGAATCAGCAAACTGCCTAACAGCACCCGGAAGAGCATTACCCAACTGAACCCTTAACTCTTGACTCATAACAGAACCTTTGTTAAACATCTCTCCAAGAGCGTAAAAAACTCGCTCTGTGTCCGCACCATTCATACCCATAACACGAGTAACCGTAGCAAGTTGTTTAAACATTGTTTGCTGTTTCTTTAGTGGCAGTTCGGTAGACATCATTGCTCCAAGAAACCTTTTAAAAGATTCTGCTGTTACCATATAGTCAAGACTAAGATTCTCAACAGTTTGTCCAAGAAATTTCATATTACTTGCTGCTGATTTTGAATCACCAGAAGCAAATTTAATTGCAACTTTCATCGCTTCAAGACTTGAAGCTGTTTCTATGGCATTTTTTCCAAGCATACCAACAGCGGCTGTACCCACCATAAGTCCTCTTGTTATGAACCTGTCTCCAATCCCGGTAAGCATTTTACTTGTTGTTGCTTGTGCCGAGTCGATAGTTCTTCTAAAACCCTGAACCTTAGAACGCATCTTGCCTATAGTTGCAGACATCCTATCAACAGCGGAGAATGTGGTTGGTATCGTGTATTTGACTATTGCCATGTCTTATTTATTTAATGACTTCTGAACTTCCTTGTCGTACTCCATTGCATCCCATTCCCAATAAAAAACTCCATACATATCAATATCGTCAAAAAACAACTCACTGATTTCGTATGGAGTCCATCGGTACTTCCTTGCTATTGTACGCACAGCGTTGGAGTAATATCTCGCTATGCTTACATAAAAACCAAACCAATCTCTGACAAATACCCCCAGTCATCCATAGATATTTTTCCTAAAATAGATGTGTTTTGACCTGTGATAAAACTAAGTATCATTTTCATTTGTTCAAGGTCATCTTTTTTGTCTTGAATTTTCTGAAACTGCTCCAGTTTAATTCGCTTTGGTTTAAAAACAACCTTTTCTAAAATTGGTGTTCCAGAATCTGACACAACAGGTTCAAGTAACGGATACTCAATCTCTCCATCTTCATTTACAATTGCCATGCCTTCGCAAAGCAATTCTATTAATCCGGAAACAGCAACTTTGCCATTATCGTCTTTTAAGAAAAACTTTTTTTTCTTAATTGGATCTACTCTCATTACCTCAAAAAATTTATCGAGGTCTTTTTCAGCTACGTCATTTGAAATTTTACTCATATTAAAAGTGTTTTATGGGTTATAAACTATGAAATTCTTTCTGCATTTGGATTACCTACAAGGGTTACAGGAACTGTTCCTGCCATCCCATCACCTGCAATATCTCCCACAGGGTATCCATTTTCCATTTTGTAAATAGCACCGTCAAGACAGGTTATTGTCCACGTTGAGCCTACGACCGAAGCACAAAGTTTCTGCAACTTTTCCTGTTCATCCTTTACGGTCTTATCCCAAGCAACAGGTGGAAGCTCAAATTTAGAGCAAACCACATTCATTTGATTTATACGCTCACCAGAAGTTGTTGCGTTTGATGTATCATCACTTGAACGAACACCACCCAAATCAATTGTATAATCTTCATTGTCTTTTGTGTAAAACGTACCTTGACCAACTTCTGCATTGTTGTACGTTACCTCTAATATTCCTGAACCTGTATATGCCATGTCTTTAAATTTTATAAGTTATAACTAAAATCAACAGCAGCATCGGTAGATACCTGATTTGCGGTTGATGTTCTTTTGTATTTGAAAAATATATCTAATCGTGCAGGATTAGAACTGTTAATTGAAATAACAATTGAATCTTTGGTAAACTGAACATCTGTAACCAAGGCGTTTAACTCTGCGTTTGCTATCATTCCGATAAGCAATGCTTTTATTTGTTTTGGAGATATTGTATTATCAACACGTTTTGGTGTTTTATCCCCAGTCAATGTTTTGTCTTGAATATCTCTAATAACAATTATTTTCCAATTGTAACCAATGTTCCAGTCAAGAATTATATCTCGAACAAACTGGAATTTAGGACTAACTTCTCCATCAGGGAAGTATGTTGTAACCAAATCTTGAACGGTATATTTTCCGTTTTCAAGAAGTACGGTAGAGCAACCTCTTGTCATGCAGAAGTTTCTGTTTTCCAGCGTTGACATATCTCCAATCAAACCGCTACTTGGCACCGGCATATCAGGGTAAGACATTCCACCAACGCCTAAATGCGGTGTATCGTTAGCAACTTTAGAAACCAAAACACACATATTTGCAGCAGCTTCATAGTCAAAACCTGCTGATTTTGGTGCTGGACACAACACGTTTGTTACTTGGTCTTTTCTCGCTTCCGCATTTGTTAGGGTTGTAAGAGTGTCCTTGTCATCTTCTGTCGAACCAAACAAAGCCATGAACGGTTTAAACAATGTTGTTACATATCTTCCTGTTGTTGACTCTGGTGTTCCATTTGCCAATTCAAGAGTCTCTAAAGTAGACTCAACAGAATAAGGGTTCAGAACAATAGTATTCCACTCATTACCAAAAGAACTCAAAGCGTCAGAAATGTCTGGCGTTCCTGCTCCGTCTGTTCTGTTCGTTTCAGCATATACAACTCCGGCAGACTCTCCATTTGTTCTAAACTTAACATCAAGTTGTGCTGATGTTAATCCTTCCCATTTTGATGTTACAGTAACAATTCCTGTTCCGGCAACCGCTGTACATGGTGCATACAATGTGTTGTTTATTGTGTCAGCAATTTTTTCAGCAATTTGGTCTGCGGTATCATTAACAGCAACGGTAAAGTCAAATCTTTTACCGTCAATGTTATCACGACCGTTTATAACCAACGTATGCGTTGCACTTTTAGTTGCACCAACAGATGCAGTTACACCTAAAACTATTTCAGTAGAGGTTGCTCCATCTGAATAAGATTGTGGGTAAATAACTAAAGGTATCGCACCAATTCCTCCGCCAAAAATAGGTAGTAAAATTCTTCCCATTTGATACAAAGGAGAGCCGTAACCATACTTGTCTCCAATCTCCTTCACAGAAGTTGGTTGAAACGGGTCTGTGTCTAATGTTGCTTCATTTGCGGTATTTGGTTCTCCAAATAACGCAATTCGCATAGGCAAATTAGTCGTTTGCGGATTAAAAACTTGGTTGAGCACTTGATACCCAACAGCTCTTGTTCTTATTGAATCTGATATTGCTGTACTTGTTGCCATCTTATTCGTTGTTTATTATTAATATTTTATATCCCTCACCGGAATCCTCTATTTGCATATTTGTGAATATTTCTTCGATTTTTACCCCTTCGTCTCCAATTCCTGATACGTCAGAATATTCATCAGCCGCTTTAACACCGAATAAAATTAAAGCAGCAACAACAGATAATTCATCTGTTGATTGTGTTGGATTATATACCGGGTCTGGAGGGAAAACTTTAACCTTCTTTAATGAAGTTCCCATTACTGTTCCCGGAGGTAATCCAAGTGTTCTGTATTCGATTGATGATAATATATACGAAATAGCACCAATCAATTTATGTGCCTTTACAGAAGATAAAAAATCAGCACGATTATCAGCCGATTCGTGTGCTTTTGTCGTTATCTCTATTGCATAAAGATTTTCTCCAAAATTATAATCAACACTTGATTCTGTGTATTCTATTTCTTTAAAGGAAATATTTACTGCCGGCAATTCTGTTGATGCGTTATATGGAACAAATCTCTCAATATAAACATCTGCATTATAAATAGGGTCGGATGTTAGAGTGTACTGATTAGCAAGCTCCTCTTTTATTATCAAACCAATTACATCTCGAAAAAGCTCGAATTTCTGTGTTGGTATGTTATATCCTATTTTTGCAGTCATTGTAATTATCCTTCCATTCTATGTAACGCACAAACTACTACTCCTATACTATCATCTGGGTATATTTCAACTA
>DATGMV010000375.1:0-2686 GCA_035307185.1 Fermentimonas sp.
ATCTCTTAAAAGTAACAACAGATCAGTACTAACTCAATTCCTGATTTGTCTTGCTCCTTTTGCACCACACATTTCAGAAGAATTGTGGCATGTATCCGGAAATAAAAATTCTATTTGTGATGCAGTTTGGCCTGAACTAAATGAAGAGTATCTGGTTGAGGATACATTTCCTTATTCAATTTCTTTCAATGGTAAATCACGATTTGTTCTTGAATTTCCAGCTGAAGCAACTAAAGAAGAGATTGAAGAGGTTGTGCTAAACCATCAAAATTCTCAGAAGTGGATTGAAGGAAAAACCCCTAAAAAAGTAATCGTTGTACCTAAAAAGATTGTGAATGTGGTTCTTTAGTATTGCATTATCTTAAAATTAAGGCACTTTGACTTAACTGCATGATAATAATCATGCTGCAAGTGTGATTTAGTTAGTGTGAGAGATATTTGAAGTTTTATTAGTTTATGAGGAATAAATGGAAAAACTGACTCATTTTAGTTTGAAGAAATTTTACTGGAAAGATTATCTGACCATTTTTTTAGGAACTTTTATGTATGCATTGGGGGTAACCCTATTTATAATGCCACATCAATTTGTTCTTGGTGGTTTAACAGGTGTTGCTGTTTTGTTAAACTATGGTTTTGGATTGCCCGTTTCTTTAATGGTATTGATAATGAATGCTGTTTTGCTGTTTATTGCATACAGAATTTTAGGAACAGACTTTCTTTTAAAAACTGTTGTTGGTGTAGGATCACTTACAGGATTTTTAGCATTATTTGAGAACCTTCAATTGTCTCCAATAATGATGGAAGAGTCGTTGATGGCGGGACTGATTGGCTCAATTATAGCAGGTGCAGGTGTTGGTTTGGTATTGTCTGTGAATAGTAGTACCGGTGGTACAGATATCATAGTGCTTATTATTAATAAGTACAGAAATGTAACTCCCGGGCGAACCATGCTATTTGTTGATTTAGTTATAGTGGCTTCTTCATATATTATATTTAGAAGCGTAGAAACGATTGTATTCGGTATAATTATTATCGCAGTAATGACAACTTCCGTTGATTGGATAATAAACGGTGTTCGTCAATCAGTTCAGTTTTTTATTGTTTCCCGGGAATATGAAGAAATAGCTACTCAGATAAACTTACAACTCGACAGAGGTTGTACAGTACTTGAGGGAATGGGATGGTACACAAAAAAAGAACAGAAAGTACTGCTACTGATGGCAAAGCGCAGTGAGTCAAACTCAATATTCAGACTTGTTAAAAATATTGATCCAAATGCTTTTGTCTCTCAAGCCAATGTTGTTGGAGTTTATGGTAAGGGATTCGACAGATTGAGATAACAAAAATAACATATTAAAGAGTTGTGTTTTTATTATTGAGTAGCCCTATCAACTAAATATACCAGAGATTTATAGCTGATGCCGCTATTAAGAGAGAGCCCTATCTCACAAGTTCTGCTATTAGAAAATCCCTCTTGAGCATCTTTATTTTCATGTTGCAATGGTGTAAGTGCAGATTTGGGAAGTTCTGGATAAAAGAACCCACGATCGCCTGCCCACCCACAACAATTGACGTTGTCCGGGACTATGACTTTCTCTGCACACATCGTAGCTACCTTATAAAGCTTATCGCCAAGTTGCATTTTTGTAGAACTGCATGTAGTGTGAACTGATATTGAGATAGGGAGTTTTACAAAATTCAAACGGTCAAGTAAGAAATCATGTATAAAGTCTACTTGATCAAAAAGTTTCAAACGAGGGTCGAGTGTCTCTCGCATATGTAGCAAGCATGGACTCATATCACATACAATGGGGAGTTCGCCGTTGTTACTCACTTTTAAAAGTGCCTCATTTAATTCTGACTCTTTCTCTTGTGCTTGCTTCCTAAATCCTTTGCTACTGAAAGCCATGCCGCAACAAAGTTTATTTTTCTCTTCAGGAATTAATACAAAATATCCCGCTTTATGTAAAAGGGAAAGCATTTTAGTTGGTATATCCACTTTCTCCTCATATCCATAAGAAGGTCCGCTCATAGAACGAGTTATACAAGAGGGGAAATATACTACCTTTGGAGCATCGGTTAATTTTGCAGGGTAGCTGTTTTGTACGATGAGTTTGCTCCCGGATGGTGTGTAGCGAGTCCATAGAGGCAATATTCCATCACTTACTCTGTAAAATCCTTTTGCTATTCTTTCAATAGAGTCATAACCAAACACTTTTGATATATGGTGAGGAAGGCTTATAACTCCACGTATTAGTGAAGTTACAACCGTCATGTTATTTGCAATGCTATTTGCTATTCTATTAACAAACTTGCTGTTTAGCTGCCATCTCAATTCTTTAACAAGCACACCCGTGTCAATATTCACCGGACAGGCAATACCACATAAACCATCTGTTGCACATGTCTCATCAAGTGGATAGGATATTTTCTTTACTTTTTCCAGAATTGATTTCTTTTGAACTTTGCCTACTGCATTATCTGCAATGAAACGATAAGCAACAATTCTCTGGCGAGGGGTAAGTGTAAGGTCTTTCGATGGGCAGACTACCTCACAAAAACCGCATTCTATACATTTATCAATAATGATGTTGGCATTAGGGATGCGTTTTAGGTTTTTGATAAAAATATCTTTATCACTGTTTAATATGACTCCCGGGTTAAGTATTTCTGTAGGATCGAAAGC
>DATGMV010000376.1:0-2233 GCA_035307185.1 Fermentimonas sp.
AACAATATTTCCATTCTTAATAATAATATCTGCTTCACAATTATATGTACCATTTATTGTTAGTGTGGTGTTGTTATCGATGGTCATAACATCGTGAAGAGTTTGAGTGCCTGAGGTAGTTTCACTGTAGATTAGTCTACCACCAAATTTAACTACAGGAGAAACTTTATAAAGTTTTCCTTCACCAGGGAGCATAGATTCTTCATAGGTTATGGAAGAACCATAAGCAATTGTTGTATCAATTCCCCCTTCGATATTTATGAAACTGACGTTCTCGTAGTTTGTTTTGTTAGAAATGGTTAATCTTGCATTTGTTATAGCATCTGATCTTAAGTTACATAAAAAGAAATGCTTGTTTTCGGATTGCTCTGTCTTTTCAAGAAAGCCTGTATGCAAATGGTAATGGTGATCTAAACAATTTAATATTAAATAATCATAATTATTAGATGTTCCTTTAGGTGGAAATCCTTCATCATACTTAATATTGATATAGTTTCCTGTGTAATTCAGGCTAAGCAATGTTTTACCCAACTTACTTTTTAATCTTGGTGCAAGATTATTATGTATTACATGCCAAAGTTCAGATGGAATACCCAACGAATCTACAATAGCCTGTAAATATCCACCGCCATTACTATTATACCAGTAGGTATAATAATCTGAAAACATTATTCCCTTTGAACCAAAAGCAAGTGCGAGCATTGTAATTGATTTTAATTCTGAAGAATCAGGTAAATACCAGCCCCAAACCTGACCTTGCAAGTTAACTCGTCCAAAAGCCTGTGGTACATAAAAGAAACCAGGTTGAAGTTCGTGTGACTGCTGAAATTTTATTACTAATGAACCAAGACCTCCAATCTCCGAAGTATCCAAATGAAATGGATAAGCATTTAACATAAGTTTTTCCGGTTGTACAGCGTTATAGAAATGCTGATAAATTGGATCGCCATTTTTATTTACATTAACTTCCCAGAAATGAGTTATGAGCGGAGCACCCCCAACACTGCGTACTAATGAATCAACGGTACGGATTGGAATAAAATCATCTATGCTGCGTGGTTCATCATGGGCATACCAGAATTTTATGTTGTCCCAGTCTGAATAACTCAGGGTATAAGCTTGAATACTATCCTTTACTCTCTGTGGGTTTAATATATACTCATTCCACCCATCATTATCATAAACCTCAGCGTAGTCAACATACAGAGTACCTGTAGAACTGTTTCCAAGCCAGTCAACACAATACTGAATACCTGTTGCCGGGAACCAATCGGAGAATACAATGTTAGTATCTGGTTGAAGAAGATCTGTTGAATATCTTCCCGTTTCTTTAGGTGGGAATAGTTCTACATCATAAGTATAAGTTTGATTATCAAAACCGAAATCTTTAAAGTTTCCGTTCTGCGGGAAATCTGATATTACAAGAGTTTTTTCTAAGAAAATTGTATCTACGTAATGATTATTAGCAGAGTTATTCTTATCCCAGTAAAAATATCTATACATTACTTTTATTTTACAAACAGGGTCATTCGGATTAGCTTCCTGTGGATCATAATCTAGTGCCATCCTGAACCGTGCTGTAAACTCAATAGGATTTACAATTTGAGGATATACCCTTCTGTATATTTTTGCCTGGAAGTAATGGGGACCATAAACAAGAGAATCCTGTGGTCCGGTTAATCCCTGGCTTGACCAGCACAATTTGTTTTTCCAGGTTGCCACCTGACCAACAATAGTTCCATCACTCAATATATGCTTTACTCCCAACTTAAACGTGTCGGTCTGGTTTTCCTCACTTTCCCATTTTGAATAACTTGCAGTAGCATAATGGTTTATCCAGTCAGTTGAATTCAGGTTAAAAGCCATAACATCATACTTCTCAAGGAAATCTTCAGTACCTGCATCGGCGTGCCACACTACAGTATTCAAAGCTAAACTATCATAAGAATCAAGAACACCCTGACCAGCATCGTAACCGATAAAAGCTCCTATTGGGAATTTAGTTTCTGATGTTTGATCCTGTGCTACTGCAGTTATTGAAACTGCGAAGAGAATAAACAAAAAATAATAGAACATTTTTTTCATTTGAATCCCTCAAAATGTTTATAAAAAATTGATATTAAAAAAAAGATTAACTAAACATTCATTGTCTCATCTCCTTTCTTAAATTCAACCTCACCCATAATCCCTCTCCTTACTAAAGAGGGAAACAGGGAGAGGTTATTTTATTAAT
>DATGMV010000377.1:0-2480 GCA_035307185.1 Fermentimonas sp.
CAAGATTGATGTTTTGATCAATGGGGCAGGTGGTAATATGCCGGGAGCAACAATTGGTCCGAATAATACTATTTTCGACCTTAAAATTGATGATTTCCGTAAAGTAGTTGATCTCAATTTGATGGGTACTGTAATACCTACAGTTGTTTTTGCAAAATATATGGTAGATGCTAAAAAAGGTAATATAATAAATATTACTTCAGCTTCTGCAATTCGTCCCCTTACCAGAGTTGCCGGATATGGTGCTGCTAAAGCTGCTGTTTCTAATTTCACTCAATATATGGCAGGTGAATTAGCAATCAAGTTTGGCGAAGCTTTTAGAGTTAATGCAATTTGTCCCGGTTTCTTTATTACAGAACAAAACCGCACATTGTTAACTAATAGTGATGGTTCTTATACAGATAGAGGTAACACAATAATTGCACATACTCCATTCCGTCGCTTTGGTAACCCTGAAGATCTTCTTGGCACACTTCATTACCTCGCAAGCGATGCTTCAAAATTTGTAACCGGTACTGTAGCTATCGTTGATGGTGGATTTGATTCTTTTAGTATTTAATTAATCTGTTAATTTAAAATTATGTCTCTCGAATTAAGAAAAGAATATAAATACTCGTTGGTAGTACCCACAAGTATGGGGGTGAGAATTACACCTATAAATGGTCAGCCTGTGCAGAGTACAAACATGTTTCAGATGCAGGCAACAAGTGCTGAATCAAATGTGGCGAGTATCTCATCATATTTGGGCTTGCCTGTAAAGGTGTTGACAAGCTTTGTTAAAGATAGTCCTATAGCTGCATTTATTAAATCAGACCTACGTGCACGTCATATGGATTATGAAGGTCCGGAAGTACCACAAGGAGGGCCATGGGGCTATCGCCATCAATTTAATATTGCTGATAGTGGTTTCGGACTACGTGGTCCACGTGTTCAAAACGACCGTGCCGGTGAGGTTGGTAGAACATTAAACGTTAAGGATTTTGACCTTGAACGTATTTTTGTAAAAGAGGGTGTACAAATTGTTCATCTCTCCGGACTAATTGCTGCTCTATCGCCAGAGGCAAGTAATTTCTGTCTTGAAATTGCACGTTTTGCAAAAAAGAATGGCACACTAATATCTTTTGACCTTAACCATAGAGCTACTTTTTGGAAAGGTAGAGAAGAAGAATTAAGGAGAGCATTCACTGAAATTGCATCTCTTTCTGATATCTTAATTGGTAACGAAGAAGATTATCAACTCTGTTTAGGTGTTGAAGGTCCCGCTGCAGGTGGTGAAAATATTGAAGATACAATAGGGGCTTTTAAAGGTATGATCCTTAATGCCAGCAAGGCTTTCCCTAATGTTTCAGTCTTTGCCAATACACTCCGGGAAGTTATAAGTTCTAATGAACATCTATGGGGTGCAATTGTTTATGAAAATGAAACATGGCACGAAGCCCCATTACGTACAATTAACGTAATTGATAGAATTGGTGGAGGTGATGGATTTGTTGGAGGATTGCTTTACAGCATCTTAAAAGGTATGGATTCTAAGAAATGGATTCAGTTTGCCTGGGCCAGCGGTGCATTGGCTACTACATTCCTTACCGATTATGCCCAACCTGCTGATGAAGAGGTGATTTGGAGTATTTGGGAAGGTAACGCAAGAGTGAAAAGATAGTAACCGGAGTCTTATAAATTATACTTGAAAAATAATTCTTGTGTTTAAGTCTTGATCAAAAAATAAACAATTATAAAATGAAAGAAAAAGCAGATATTGGATTAATCGGGTTGGCTGTAATGGGCGAAAACTTGGTTCTAAATATGGAAAGTAAAGGTTACACCGTTGCAGTATTTAATAGAACTGTAGAAAAGGTTAATAACTTTATAAATGGTAGAGGTAAAGGTAAAAACTTTATCGGTGCAGCTACTCTTGAGGAGTTTGTTGCATCAATCGAGAGACCTCGTAAGGTTATGATGCTTGTAAAAGCAGGTAAACCTGTTGATGATTTTATTGAAAAACTTATTCCTCTACTTGACGAGGGTGATATTATTATAGATGGAGGAAATAGTCATTTCCCCGATACTGTTCGAAGAACAGAATATGTAGAAAGTAAAGGTTTACTTTATATAGGAACAGGAGTTTCCGGTGGAGAAGAAGGCGCACTTAAAGGTCCTTCGCTTATGCCTGGTGGTTCACCTGAGGCTTGGTCGCACGTTAAAGAGATATTTCAAGCTGTTTCTGCAAAAGTTGACAATGGAGTTCCATGTTGCGATTGGGTTGGAGAAGATGGCGCCGGTCACTTTGTTAAAATGGTACACAATGGTATTGAGTATGGTGATATGCAGATTATAAATGAAGCATACCATCTTATGAAAGAGCTGCTTGGAATGGATGCGTTTGAGCAGCATGAGGTTTTCAAGAAATGGAACGAGGGGGTGTTAGATTCTTATCTTATCGAAATAACAAGAGATATTCTTGCATACAAAGATGAAGATGG
>DATGMV010000378.1:0-2077 GCA_035307185.1 Fermentimonas sp.
TGTATTGGTGATGCGCGACACTACAGAACGTCCTGAAGCAGTGGAAGCCGGTACTGTAAAGCTTGTTGGCACTAACTATGATCTTATAGTTTCAGAAACTTCACGTTTATTGGATGATGAAGAATACTACAACACAATGTCACAAGCAAATAATCCTTATGGTGATGGACAGGCTTGTGAGAGGATAATTGAGTTTATTAACAAGAGGTGATTAAACAAATTGGTCATATTATAAAAAACATGGGAATTCGATATACTTTATATCGAGTTCGCCATGAATTTGAGAAAAAAACAGGTATATTAAAGAAAAGACATCCAATTAATAATACCTTAAAACAATTCATATCTTTATCTGAATTCAGAGCAAACACTCCATTTTTTGTTATCTCTGACAGGAATAATATCGGTTTTGATAAACAACCAAATAATGATTTAAAACAAAAAGCAGATAGACTACTTAATGGTGAGTTCCAGTTTTTCAGTAGTGAGTGGAAAGTTCTTGGAAATGATTATGACTGGGTAACAAATCCGGATAGTGGTTATAAGTATGATATAAATAAACATTGGTCGGAAATACCTGACTACTCTCCTACTTCTGGTGATATTAAATATGTTTGGGAGAAGTCACGTTTCTCTTGGTTATTGACATTAATCAGAAATGATTATCATAACGATGAAGATCATTCAGATTTTGTCTTTTCTGAGATTGAAAGTTGGATTGATGGTAACCCAATTAACAGAGGTCCTAACTGGCGTTGTAGTCAGGAGATTTCATTACGTATTTTAAACTGGTGTTTTGCTTTGCATTTCTATAGAGATTCAGAAAATCTTACTGAAGAGCTCTGGAATAAATTACAAAATGTAATCTATTGGTCTTTACATCACGTGTACAATCATATTGATTTCTCACGTATAGCCGTTAGAAATAATCATGCTATTACAGAAACCCTATTTCTTACGTTGAGTAATATGTTGTTCCCTTTTATTCCTGAAACAGAGAAATGGTCAATAGAAGGAAGGAAATGGTTTGAAGAGGAAATTGATTACCAGATTTATTACGATGGTACTTTTCTACAATTTTCTATGAATTATCAGAGGGTTGTTATTCAATTGCTTTCATTAGGAATTTCTGTAGCAGAATTAAATGGAGAACCATTTTCAGACAATACTTACAATAAGGCATATAAATGTCTGAATTTCCTCTTTCAGTGTGCGCAGGATGAGACTACACACCTACCAAATTATGGAGCAAATGATGGTGCTTGGTTTTTTCCTTTATCGGATACAGATTATAGAGAATTTGGACCTCAGTTGAATGCATTGCATATTTTACTCACTGGAGAAGTGCTTATTAATGATCCGGCAGTAATGGAAGAGGCTAAATGGTTGGGTTCTTCGGAAAACTTTATCATAAATAGATTCCCCTCTATTGAGAAGAAAATGGGTGTGATGGAGTTCCCATTTGGTGGCTATTATTTAATTAGAGAACCTGATACATTTACTTTTATTAAGTGTGGCTGGTACAAAGATCGTCCTTCTCATGCAGATAACTTACATATAGATATATGGTATAAAGGTGTAAATATATTGTGTGATGGAGGGTCTTATAAGTACAACACTGAAGATGATTTAAAACTATATTTTTCTGGTACTGAATCACACAATACTGTAATGTTAGGTAAAAATGATCAGATGCTAAAAGGTCCTCGTTTTATCTGGTTAAATTGGTCGGAAGCTTTAGATGCCACAATTAACGAATTAGAGAATGAGTTTGTTTTTATCGGCAGAGTTAACTGTTTCACTTATTTGGGAAAGAATATTATTCATCAGAGGAAAATCATTAAAACTAAAGGAAAGCCTGAATGGCATATAAAGGATGAAATTATTAACAAACCTGAATACTTATCCATGCGTCAGTTGTGGCATAAACCTATCGATTATAAAGTATTAGAGATCTTTAATGAAGATGCAGATAAGACTGTAAATGATGGATGGAGATCACTATACTATGGTTCGAAGGAGAAAACAGAACAAACCGAAATTTCCACTAATAATAATACTATAAATACTACTATTT
>DATGMV010000379.1:0-7488 GCA_035307185.1 Fermentimonas sp.
GAGTGTGTAAAATGCATCAATTCTCGATTTAGATTTAGTACCACGTGCTTTAGGTTGTCTTCGCATCCATTCCAACTCCTTTCTCATGAGGTTTTTAGCTCTTGAGACCTCAGTAGATTCAGCCGAAATACGCTCATCTCTTTTTTCGAGATAATAGGAATAATTGCCTTTATATGAATATAACTGCTTGTTGTCAATCTCAATAATACTATTGCAAACTCGATCAAGGAAATATCTGTCGTGCGTTACCATTAGCAAACTAATACTATTCCTTGTCAGATACTCTTCAAGCCATTCTACCATCTCCAGATCGAGGTGGTTAGTAGGCTCATCCAACATAATCAGATCGGGTTCGCTAATAAGAACATTTGCAAGAGCTACACGCTTAACTTGTCCTCCCGACAACTCCCCAATCTTTTGGTGGAAGTCAACTATCTTCAGCTGAGATAGAATCTGCTTAATACGTTGTTCATAGTCCCAAGCTTCAAGAAGATCCATTTTAGCCAATATTTCATCTAAACCGTCGTGGTTTCCGGATGACATCATCTCCTCATATTGTGCAATTAGCTTAACTGTTTCATTATCCACGCTAAAGCAAGCTTCAAGCACAGTCAGTTCCGGGTCAAAATCTGGCGACTGATTAAGGTAGTCCACTTTAATATCATTGCGAAAGACAACTCTCCCACTATCATAAGGCTCCCTGCCTGATATGATGTTTAATAAAGTTGTTTTACCTGATCCGTTGGATGCGATAAGACCTATTTTATCACCTTCTGCAATACCAAAGGAAATTTCGTTAAACAGGAGCAGGTCGCCAAAACTTTTTGTGAGAGAATCAATTTGCAATAGTGGATTTGCCATAAATAAGAAAATTATAAGACAAAAGTACAAAAAAACTCAATGATATTTTAATGAAGATTTAAAACCTCCATCGCAGATAAGTATATATGTCAGTTCTAATATTCCCATCTATCATTTCTGTACCCGAGCCAATAGCATCACGGTTAAAATAATTTGTATAACCTAATTTAAATGAGAAGGTCACAGACGATGAGATCTCATATTTTGTTGATAAAGCCAATCGAATCCCTTTTTTATAGAAAGAGGGCATATAAAAAGAAGGCAGAAGATTTCTCTCATATGAATACAGACGCGCATTATAAGTTTCGGCATTAAACCATGCAATAAAGGCATCACCCGTTACTCTGCCAAAACCTCTATAACTTAAGTTCTGAGAAATCATCATACCATATTCATTAGGAAAATGTTCTACCTTATATTTCGAAAAATCGGCTGTAGTTCTCAAGTTCCAGCCATTGCATGCATCAAGAGAATACCTAAAACGTATTTTTTGCGTATCATATGGCAAAACAGTTCTACTCTTTGTGTCAGGATATGCCATATTCTTCTCTTTCATCTTGTATTTGTATCTTGCCTCAAGAAAAGAATTGTCGGAAATAGCATAAGAGCTGAGTAGATATATGTCGATAGAATTAGAAGGCGCATCAACTCCATATCTGTACCATGGAAACTTAATAAAATCAATATAGGCACTCGTTGTGAACCTTTTAAAAGGTTTTAGTGAGGCTCCAAAATATAGCGACTGCTCGTTCTGCACTCTGCTGCCTTCTGAAAATGCCTGTGCATAAAGAGCGTTGTATGTTACCGGAAAATAGCGATGTAATACCGTAAAAGACAAATCGGCAGAAGGTCTGTATTGCAAAGTATTCAGAGTAGCAACAGATCCATTTTTAGAGATTGCCGACTCACCTGCAATGATGAATCCGGGTAACTGATATGAATAATCTACACTTGCATTATAATTTGACTTATCTCTTAAGTAATATAGATTGTAATCCCGTTCTGTTGGATTTAGCATTCTGTTGTACTCATAATACACTCCGTTTATACCTGCCTGAAAGCGATTTCTCCTGAAATTAATATTAGTACCGACTACCTGTTCTCTTGTGTTCCTCTTCTTGTTTATCTCTAAAAGTGTTCTATGTAACCCATCTACTTTAAATGATGTTATATCTCCTTCATCTGATAAATTAGCATCAATTAGTCTGTTTGAGTAAAAGGTTGTGATTGAAATATCCCTAATCTCAAAAAGAGCAGCTCCGCCCCTGAAGAAACCACTCTCAGCAGTAGAAAAATGACGTTTAGGTTTAATTGTACGTTTAGCAACATTGTCTATACTCCAAGACTTACTCCCGGAGAAGTCGTTATTTAAAACTAAACCCTGTCCGAATGATAGTCTGTAATCACCCAAAGCCACTCTCTTCAAGCTTATAATATTGTTGGCAATTCCAATATCACTAAAAATTAAATGAAATCCGTAATGATCATATCCTTTTGGGTATCCGCTTTCAAAAAATGGCTCCCCTGCATCTTTTTCGGCAGTAAATCCCATCTGAATTTTGTCTCTGTATCTATATGAATAGCGAAGAGATTGAAAAAAGTTCTCACCTCTGTATTTACGGTTTGGATACTTTTGGAGTATACTGTCAGAAAACTCACCATATCCGGCACGTGGTGATAGTGTTTTATCGAAACGAATCTGAAGCTCATTCCGTCCATGTTTTAAAGCTTTTGAAACATTTTGCCCACTCTTTAAATCTATTATATTATCTGTTTCTTCCTTTTTAGCACTAAAGAATGGGATTATTAACTGAATGGTTTTAAAATTAAGATTTGGCACATTTCTTAGTTCATAAACTGTCATTATGGGTCGATTAGTCTCAAGAAATTTAAGTATAGATTCAACTTCTTCCAAATTTAGTAATGGTATTTTCTCCAACTCCTCACGTGTCACACTGTTTAGGTTCAAAGGATTTGTCTCCAAATTAAGAAGTTCTTCATAGATATTTTCAACTACTGTAATATTTACAATTTCCTCCTCAGCAAGCTGTTCAACATAACTCCTCCAATTTACATTTTGTGCATATGCCAATGAGGGATATACACAAATAAGTAAAAAAATAAATATTGAATATTCACTTTTCTTCATTTGTTTCATGAAAGTTTCGCCGAATTTATAACATAGTTTTGGTTTATGCTAACTAAAAGCTATTTTTGCTACATTTGTAGTTTATATTATTAATGGCAAAAGCTATGATTAAAAACATTCTGAATGCTTTTATCTTATTGATAATAATCTTATTCAGCCATGGATGCAGTAAATCAATTACTACAGGATACGATTTCCCTGCAATTGTTGAATCAGATACGCTAAGTGTGTTGACATTTAACACATCCACGTCATATTTCATCTATCGCGATCAGCCAATGGGCTATCATTATGATATGATATCTCAGTTTTGCAGGCAACACAGTCTTGTTCCCAAAATTACTGTAGCAGAAAATTGGGGTGCAATAGTGAGGATGCTAAAAGATGGAGTAGGCGATGTTATTGTGTATAATATGCCTGTAACTAACCAGCTAAGAGACTCAATATTGTATTGTGGGTTGCAGCAAATATCTCATCAGGTACTTGTGCAACGGGTTCAGCATACAGACTCGATGATTACAGATGTAACTGAACTGATTGGTAAAAAAATAACTGTAGTTGAAGGTTCCAAACATCACGACAGGATTATAAATCTGAACAATGAACTGGGTGGAGGCATTATAATTGAGATGATAAGTGGAGATACAACTCTTGTAGAAGATCTTATACGTATGGTGTCTCGGGGTGAAATTGAATATACTATTGCAGATGATGTTTTAGGTAAGTTTAATCAAACATATTTCAGGAATCTTGATGTGCATCTACCTGTCAGTTTCGATCAGAGATCTTCATGGATGGTAAGAGAAGATACGCCAATTCTTGCCGATTCTTTAAATAGTTGGTTCGAGAGGAGTGTTGCGGAGCCTGCATATCTGCGAATTATTAAAAGGTACTTTGAGGTCGCAAAAGGTTATTCTGATTTTGATATTCCCACTTTTGCAAGTAACTTAAAAGCAGGTGTAATATCGCCTTATGATATTTATTTTAAACAGTATGGGAAGGAGTTTGGTATCGACTGGAGACTACTTGCTTCGGTATCTTATCAAGAGTCGACTTTCGATAGTGAGGGCAGTTCATGGGCTGGTGCCAAGGGTTTAATGGGACTCATGCCCTTAACGGCAGAATCATTAGGTGTAGATAGTCTTGAGATTTTAGATCCTGAAAAGAATATCCGTGCAGGTACTGAATATCTGAAAATGTTGATAAATGTATTTTCTGTAATTGATAATAAAGATGAGCGTATAAAAATGTCATTGGCCGCTTATAATGGTGGCATAGGTCATATATTTGATGCAAGAGCTTTAGCCGAGAAATATGGTTCCGATGAGGATGTATGGGAAGGAAGTGTAGAAAAATTTATTCAATTGAAAAGATTAGAACAATACTACAACGATCCGGTAAGTAAAAATGGCTATTTTAGAGGTGATGAAACAGTAGATTATGTTATAGATGTGATGGCGAGATGGGAGTATTTCAGGGATAAAATTAAAGAATAATGTGCACCTCTCTCAAGAACTGAAAAATTCATTATCTTTGTATTTGCGTCAGATAGAGTAAATTGAAATAAGAACACATAAGAAACCATTATATTTTTACACAATGTCTGTTATAATTAAGAAAGTCACGTCCAAGGATGATTTAATGAAATTTATCCACTTTGGTATCGATCTGTATAAAGGGAATGATTATTTTGTACCTCCTTTAATTTACGATGAAAGAGCAACTCTAAACAGGAGTAAGAACCCTGCATTTGATCATTGCGATGCCTCATATTTTCTCGCATATAGAAATGGTGAAATTGTAGGAAGAATAGCAGCTATAATAAATCATAAATCCAACGAACGGTGGGACCAAAAGCATGCAAGATTTGGCTTTGTAGATTTTATTGATGATAATGATGTTGTAGATTCTCTTTTTGGTGCCGCAGAGAGTTGGGCGCGTTCAAGAGGAATGGAAAAAATACATGGTCCACTTGGCTTTACAGATCTTGATCACGAGGGTATGCTGGTTGAAGGTTTCGACAGAATGAGCACAATGGCAACTATCTATAATTATCCATACTACCCAAAACAGTTAGAGAGGTTGGGTTATATGAAAGATAAAGATTGGGTAGAATTTCTCATACAGATACCAAGTGAGGTACCTGAGCGTTTCTCAAGAATGGCCGATATTGTAAAAAAACGTTTTGGTCTTACCATTAAGCACATAACCAAAAAGCAGGATATTTATCCTTATGCAAAGGAGATGTTCATGCTTATCAACAGAGCCTATAGAGACCTGTATGGATATGTTGAACTAAGCGAAAGGCAAATAGATTACTATGTAGATATGTATATCCCGATGATACGACTCGAATTTGTAACGCTTGTTTTAAGACAAACCGATAATAAGTTGGTTGGTGTTGGTATTGGACTGCCTAGTATGTCTGAAGCATTAAGAAAAGCAAAAGGTCGATTTATTCCAAATGGTTGGTATCATCTCTACAAAGCGCTTAAAGGTAAAAATCATGGTGGTGTTTTAGATCTTCTCATGATTGCAGTTGATCCTGAATATCAGGGAAAAGGGGTTAATGCATTAATGTTTAATGAATTTATACCTGCAGCCAACAAGTTGGGAATGACAAAAGCAGAGAGCAATGTAGAGCTTGAGGATAATAGCAAAGTGCATTCATTATGGAATGGTCTCGAAGTTGAGCAACATAAGAGAAGAAGAGCATTTATAAAAAATTTATAGAATACAGGAGATAAATAGTGAGCGAATTAGAAAAAGAATTACAGGTATTACAAGATAATTATCAGGAAGACAATATAGTAACACTTGAGTGGAAAGAACATATTCGTCGCCGCCCCGGAATGTATATTGGGAAGTTGGGCGATGGTACTTCTGCTGATGATGGTATTTACGTTTTATTGAAAGAGGTTCTCGACAACGCTATCGATGAATATATGATGGGTTTCGGGAAAACTATCGTAGTTAAAATTGAAGATGAGAGTGTAGTCGTTCAAGACTATGGTAGAGGTGTACCGTTAGGAAAGGTGAAAGATGTGTGTTCAAAGATGAACACGGGTGCTAAATATGACTCTAAAGCATTTAAGAAGTCGGTAGGACTAAATGGTGTTGGTATTAAAGCTGTAAACGCGCTTTCGTCCGACTTTAGAATGATAAGTTCACGCGAAGGTCAATCAAAAACTGTGTCATTCAGCAAAGGTAGTGTTATAGAAGATTCAGATCTTGAACCAACTACTAAGTCGAATGGAACACGAGTAGAGTTTACCCCGGATAAGGAAATCTTTGGTGAGTACCACTATCGTGAAGCTCATATCGAACCTTTGCTTAAAAACTACTGTTTCCTTAATATTGGTCTAACAATAGAGTTTAATGGTAAGAAGTATTCATCAAAAAATGGATTAGTTGACCTATTGAACGAAAACCTTACAGATGAAGAATTATATCCCATTATTCATCTTTTTGGTGAAGATATTGAAGTTGCTATAACACACACAAACCAATATGGCGAGGAGTATTACTCATTTGTAAACGGGCAGCATACGACACAAGGAGGTACGCATTTAGCGGCATTTCGCGAAGCGGCAGCACGTGTCATAAAAGAGTTTTATGCTCGTAATTTTGAGTATTCTGATATTCGTAATGGTATAGTAGCTGCCATTAGTGTAAAAGTTGAAGAGCCTGTGTTTGAATCTCAAACCAAAACAAAGCTTGGCTCTAAAGAGATGGAGCCAAATGGAGTTACTGTGTATAAGTATATAAACGATTTTCTTAAAAAGGAACTCGACAATTATCTTCATAAAAACTCTGATACTGTAGAAATTCTGCAGAAAAAGATTCAAGACTCAGAAAAAGAGCGAAAAGCAATTGCAGGTGTAACTAAGCTTGCAAGAGAAAGAGCTAAGAAGGCAAACCTTCATAATAAGAAACTTCGCGACTGTCGCATTCATTATAATGATGCTAAAGGCGACCTGCGCGAAGAATCGAGTATCTTTATAACCGAGGGAGATTCTGCCAGCGGATCAATAACCAAAAGTCGTAATCCCAACCTGCAGGCTGTGTTTAGTTTACGAGGCAAACCTCTAAACAGTTTCGGTTTAACGAAAAAGATTGTTTACGAAAATGAAGAGTTCAACTTGCTTCAGGCGGCGCTAAATATTGAAGACGGAATGGAGGGTTTGCGATACAATAAAGTAATTATTGCAACAGATGCCGATACCGATGGTATGCATATTCGTCTCCTGCTACTCACCTTCTTCCTTCAATTCTTCCCCGATTTGATTAAGAAAGGTCATGTGTATATTTTTCAAACGCCACTCTTTCGTGTAAGGAACAAGAAGAAAACAATTTACTGCTACACAGAAGAAGAACGTTTAAATGCAATTGAAGAGCTTGGCCCAAACCCCGAAATCACTCGATTCAAAGGGTTGGGAGAGATATCACCCGATGAGTTTCGAAACTTCATCGGTGAG
>DATGMV010000380.1:0-10164 GCA_035307185.1 Fermentimonas sp.
TATTAAATAGTAGGCATTTTGGTGTACCACAAAATCGAGAACGTATATTTATAGTTGCTTGGAATAAGAAACTAATAAAAAAAAATAAATTTATATTCCCATATGGATTAACTGAAGATGGAGAAGTAATTTATGATAAAAGTGAAAGAGATATAAAATCAAAAAAAATCACTGTTGGCGATGTACTATTAAAGAAAAACGAACTTGAATATTTAGAAAAGAAAAAAAATAAGACATATACAATATCTGAAAAATTATGGGAAGGACATAAGAGAAGAAGAGTACAAAATGCATTAAAAGGTAATGGTTTTGGATACTCATCATTTAACGAAGATTCACCATATACAAGTACAATCTCCGCTAGGTATTACAAAGACGGCAGTGAAATATTAATTGAGCAGGATTCTATAAATGGAAGCCCAAATAGGCCTAGGAAAATTCATCCAATTGAAGCTGCGAGATTACAAGGATTTCCTATTGACACATGGTATGAAATACCTGTATCAGATAACCAGGCCTATAAACAGTTTGGCAATAGCGTTACCATCCCTGTTGTTAAAACAGTAGTATCAGAAATAATAAAACAACTATTAAATTGAAAAAATATGGATTGGCTCGATTTTTCGAAATACGAAAACAGTAATTCTAAATTTACTGCAAAACTCTCTAATAAGGGCGGATATATTACATTTAGCAATTCAGGAAACAAATTCTTCACACTTAGTTTAGAGTCATTTTTACAATGTCTTAAAGATATCCTTAATAATCTTCCATCGTTCCTTAATAACAATAATTATATAGAACAAACATGGAGAAACTTAGGAAGTACTTATTATTCAGATGAAGCTGCAAATGCCCAAAGTACCGTTCAAACAAAACCTATGTTTGCAACCCTAAGCAAAATTATTATGTGGGCAAATTCACCCAAATATGATTTTAATAATCCAGAAGAAAAAATAATTCTTGAGAGTGAAGCAATAAAAACAACAATTAGTAAACTTGAGATTTTATCTAATGACTTCTCTCCTTCGCATACCCCCTTAAATATGACTGCCTTAGAAGAAGATTTAGTTTTTAAAAACAGATCAATAAGAGAGTTTGCTAAATATGTCTTCACACATTTCTTTGGTGATGACTGGTTTGAAATAATAAATGCAACAAGACGCAACACATCTAATCTTAACGATATAAGTTTTATATCTCACGACTATGAAATATTTAAAAGATTAATTGCTGAGTTCAACTTTATCCAAACTAAAGAAAGTCTAACATCATCAAGTACATTGAGGTATTATGAAGACCCCATTTTAACAAAAGATGGTAAATTCTATTATTTCACTACTCAATGGAATGGAGATGGCGATTATTCTCTATCTTTTTCAAACTTGAAAAGTTATTTTGAATTGAAATTTCCAGACTATCGATTAAAAAAATACAATGATGAGTATTTACTTTTGAAAACACTTAATATCCCGAAAGCTCTTTTCAATGTAAATTCATTTATTGATCACCTGGATAACTCCGGACTCATTTACTCAAAACATCTGTTAGTAAGATTCGTTGCTTCTCTTCTCACAAAACCATTCCTTATATTAACTGGTCTTTCCGGATCAGGCAAAACCAAGCTAGCACAATCTTTTGCTCAATGGATATGCGAGAACGAAGATCAATATAAAATCATACCTGTTGGTGCTGACTGGACTAATCGTGAACCATTACTTGGATACCCTAATGCACTGGAACCTGGCAAATATGTAAGTCCAGATAGTGGAGCCCTAGAACTAATTATTAGTGCTAAAGATAATCCTGAGCTCCCATATTTTCTGATCTTGGATGAAATGAACCTTAGTATTGTAGAACGATATTTTGCAGACTTTTTAAGTGTAATGGAATCCAAAGAGTTTATTCCTCTATATCCTCCCAATTCAATAGATAATGGAGTTCCAGCCCAACTTTATCTTCCTTCTAACCTTTTCATTATAGGAACTGTCAACATAGACGAAACAACTAATATGTTTAGTCCTAAAGTATTAGACAGAGCAAACACTATCGAATTCAGAGTAGATGAAAATGAGATGGAAAGCTTTCTGAAAAATATTAAAGATGTTGATATGCAGAAATTGATAAGCAAAGGTGCATCCATGGCTAACAGTTTTCTTGAAATGTCCTATAACAAAACATTTGAAAAGGATGATAAAGAAGAAATAAATAGCGTACTTGTGAAATTCTTTGGAGAACTAAAGAAAACCGGCACAGAATTTGGGTACAGAACTGCAAGTGAAATTCTTAGATTAATAAATCAACTCAATGAGGTCGATGAAAGTCTTACACTTAACGAAAAGATAGATATTGCAATTATTCAAAAGCTATTACCTAAACTTCATGGTTCGCGCAGAAAGCTAGCCTCTCCACTCGAAACACTAGGTGGATTCTGCATTTCAGATGACACTAAAATAGTGAAGGATGTTTTTGAAAACATAAGTTTTGATTTTAATAGCTCAAATGTAATTTATCCTCTCTCATTAGAAAAAATAACCCGTATGTACCGGAGTGCTATTGATAACGGTTTTGCTAGTTTTGCTGAAGCATAATAAATGATTACACTACCTGAAATAGAAATAAATCTGGATAATGTAAGAGAGGGTTTACGACTCTTTATTATTTCCAGAAAACCTGGTACATTATACGATGGTGTAGACTCAGCATCTGAAAATAACGAAGCAAGATTCCAACTGGTAGAGGGATGTTTATATGACTATGAAATAAACGACTCTGAATTTACCCTGGGAGATGTAGGAGAGAATATTATTCAACCTCACAAACGTGCTTCAAATCTTGGCACCATTGCCCCAAACATCTTCACAGGTACACTTTCTATCCCTCTGATATCTAAAGAAACATCTGATGAATGCTTCAAAATAGAACTAGAGGTACAATCAATAAAAACAGGTTATAGGAATGATTACCATGATATGCTTGAATTTATCACCGAAAAATGCACTGATCTGTTATTACAAATTGATTCACCTGTATCTCACCAGTTTGAGGTTGATTATACAAAAGATGCTCAAACCCTTTATCAGAGATTCGCTTTTGTAAAATCGATTATTGGTTCAGATGAATTTGCACAATCGGTGCATAGAGTGGTTACCTCTCCGGCAACTCAATGGACTGAAATATCAGACAATAAAGATATTAGGCAAATAAAACGATTTACTAATGCCAACACCAAAGAATTTATCAATAGTAGCAACAGAACTATGTTGCCTGATAAGCACTACCTAAAAGAACTTGGTTTTAATTCTCTTCCAGTAAAGATCTCATCAATTTACAAAATAGATTCAGTGGATACTCCTGAAAACCGTTTTGTAAAATATGCATTAGAAAGTTTTCTGAGTTTCTGTGTTGTGGTAAACGATAAGGCAAAAAAATTTAATCACAACAAAACAGAAAAAGAATCAGAGTTGCTAATTCGTGAACTAGAGAATCATTTACATCACTCGTTCTTCAAAAAAATATCGAGACCAAATACCCTAAAATTAAACAGTCCTGTTCTTCAACGCAAAGAAGGATACCGAGAAATATTACGGGTTTGGCTTATGTTTAGTCTGGCCGCTAAATTAATATGGTCTGGTGGTGATGTAGTTTATAGTGGAGGTAAAAAAGATATTGCTTCACTTTATGAATACTGGTTATTTTTCCAACTACTGGAATTATTTCAAAATACTTTTAACATTGAACCTAAAGATATCTCTGATCTGATAGAAGAGACCGAAGATGGACTTAACCTTCGGATTAAGCAAGGTCGTCATACTGCAATCAAAGGTATTTATGATTCAGGAAGTCGAAAATTAAATATCAGGTTCAGTTATAATCGCTCATTCAGTGGTAAAAAATCTTACCCAAATTCAGGAAGTTGGACTACAACTTTAAGACCTGATTATACATTAACATTTTGGCCTGTGGGAATTTCAGAAGAAGATGCTGAAATTCAGGAGTTAATAGTACACATTCATTTTGATGCAAAGTACAAGGTAGATAATCTTGCTTTTAACATTAAGCAAAGTTCAGATAATGAACTAGATAAAGAAAAAGTTGAAAACAGGGGTGGTGTATATAAAAATGCTGATCTGCTAAAAATGCATGCTTATAAAGATGCTATAAGAAGAACTGGCGGTGCTTATATTTTATATCCTGGAGAAAAAGAAATAAAACAGAGAGGTTTTCATGAAATTATTCCAGGGTTAGGAGCATTTCCAGTAAAGCCCTCAAAATCGAACAGTGGTATTGGAGATCTAAAAGCTTTTATACTAGAGGTTATTGAACATTTTATCAATCGTGCTTCACAAAGAGAAAAGCTAGCTTTCAGGACTTTCGATATACATAAAAATCCACCTGAATCTGATAGTATTGTAAATGAATTACTACCTGAACCATACAATGAAAACAGGAATCTGATTCCTGATGACACTTTTGTTTTAGTTGGATTTTATAACACCAAGGAACAGTATGAATGGATAAAGAAAAACAATCTTTATAATTTTAGAATGAACTCCAGGAAAGGGTCTTTAATTCTGGACAAAGAAACAGTTTCTTCAAAATATCTACTATTACATACTCATGGAGATAAAGACTCAGGAGATTTATGGAGAATTGTAAGTCCAGGGCCCAGAGTTTTTTCTAAGCTTGAAATGGAAAAACTGGCATATCCCAAGCCTAAAAATAAAATTAATGATTACCTCATAGTACAAATTGAAAAAGTAACAAACTTTGAATTTCAAAACATGAAATGGAATTTCAGAAAACTAAAAAATTATAAACCATTTAGAGATTCTGCATATCCTTTTACTGCTTCTCTTTCAGAACTAATGAGAAACAGGGTCACAGCTCTATAATTTACTTTCTTCCTTACCAAATTATGGCAAAAATAATATGCCTTCTTTAATAGATAGTGAACGAAATGAACGATTTTCTCATAACTTTATATTTATATACCTTACCATATAGTGTATAAAGTGTACGTGTATATATATATCTTTATATTTATAGACCTTACTATATAGTGTATAAAGTGAATGAAATGAACGTGTTTTTCATAAATACTTTTTATTCTCTTTATTGAATCCGCAAATTATATAATAGTACCCAATCTTACTAAATTATCCCTTTTTAAAACTATCAATGTTTAAAGTCTTTGATTAGTGTTACATGTCTGGGGTATGTTTATATATTCGTACACATTTTACCATTGCCAGCAAAATGGATTAGTTTAGGTTTTCTCCAACACTAACATCACTTCGGTCACTTTTCACCATTGATAGCAAAGGTAAATTGGAGAAACCAAACATTATTTGTGACCAAAGTGATGCAGACGATGGATATTCAAAATATAGTTTTTTGGCAATATGCAACTATTCCGTAGTTCCTTCTGACAGTACTAATGCCATGATTACGGAGTTCTTGTGAAAACTTCCGGTAGGTAAGTGGACGGTAATTCGCATTTAAGCAATAAGTTTTGTATTCATTATAAAGATCGATCAACCTTGTAGTTTCCTCTAACGATTCCTCATATTCCATATCATCAAAGAAAAGAGCTAAGGTGTTGTTTTCATATTTGTACTGTTTAAGCATTTCATCCACACTTTCGCACTGAGTGAAATTCTTCTGCTTTATCAAACGAAATATACCACAAAGTACCCAGTTGAAAACTCCGGATAGCTCGTTTTTAATAATCTTCTGTGCCAGCTGTTTATCTTGCTCCTCCTCAGGAATAGTAACTTCAAAAGGAATTATCAGGAATCTTCTATAAAAAGCATTTGTATTCTCAACTGAAGTTGGAAGTTCATTGCAGTTGAATATCAGTTTGGCATAATCAGTAAGTATAAATGGCTCGCAGTATGGCAGTCTGGCATCTACAGGTTCTCCCGAAACAAGTTTCTTGAACATTGAAGTATCCATATGTCCATTAACTTCACTGGCATAATTAACCAATTTATCTCCAATCATTGCCCTGTAATATCCGTTTTCATTTGTAAGATTCTGTAGCGAATGGTTGCTGACATTGTTGCTACCGCCTAACAATGCATTCACTATATCGAATAAAACCGACTTGCCATTTGCTCCGGTTCCGTATAATATGAGTGCTTTTTCTAACTTCATAGTTGAGGTTTTCATAAACAGATATCCAAGATATTCTGAAATAATATCCTGATGTTTCTCGTTTGGTAAAACCCTGTTCAGATAATCTAAAAAGATGGGACAAAAAGCTTCGGTATCAAGTTCAAAAGGGAGTTGATAGGTTATAAAGTCGTTAGGGTCTGGTTTTTTCACGCCGAGTTTTGTACCTTTAACTACAAGCGTTCCGTTCTTTAAATTTATCATTACCGCCTCAGGGTCATGACTTTTGGTTACTGATGAAATAGATAGGAACTGACGTATCAGGTGTTCTCGAAAATGTAATGCATTGCAGTAAACTTTTCAACTCCCATTTTTACTGCTGCCTCACCTAAAAATGTACGAAACTCACTTGCCTCAATCCCACTCCACCATTCACCGTTAAAAATATACACTTTTCCGTGACTGCTGCACAAATCCATCTGGTTCGCTTTTGCGATTTCCATCACTTTTAATACTGTGGTGACAAGGTAATGTTTCTGGCTAAGCCTGTCATTAGTTTCGCTCAATCCTGATTCTGTTCTGAAATCTACTTTTTCAATCTTATCATAAAGAGATTTTAGTATTTCTGAATTAAGGTACTTTACGCTTTTCTTACTGCTCATTTCACACTACTCCTTTCTTCCATGTGTCTCATATTATGGCACTCAATTAAAATTAACTTTTTCATAATTAACAAATATAATAATTTCGGACAATCATATCAATAATAACATGGCTTAAACAAAGGGTTTTAATACTTATTTTGTCCATTTCCTGTATATTATCCGCTTATATTCCGCTTATTACCGGCTTATTACCGGCTTATATCCAGATAAGCCTCATTTATACTTATTATAAACCATATTTATGGTAATTATAAGCAAAATGCAGTCTTTGTTTGTTGGTTTTTTGAACATTTTTGGTTAAATTGCGAAATAATAAAATATTTTTAAATATTATGGCACAAGGTTCTATTTTTGGCACCCTATCCGGTAAAATCGGTACGGTAGTGGTTTATGAGAGAAACGGCAAGCAAATAGTAAGATCTAATCCTAAACAACGCGATCCTAAGACACCGGCGCAGCTGGCTCACAGGATGAAGTTTTCACTGGTTAATATAGGTCTTTCTCCTCTTAACAACATAATAAAGATTGGTTTCAAGAAGAGTGAAAAGAATTATAGAAAGCTGGTAGGCGAGGCTTATCACAATGCTATCATTGGTGAGTATCCGGATTTCTCATTGGATTACAGCAAGATTCAGGTTGCTGAGGGTGATCTTCAGTTGCCTGCCAACATAAAAATGAGCTATGAGGAGGGTTCCAACATTGTCAGTTTCAACTGGGATCCTGAAATTGCAGTACCTGCTCGTAAAAGCAGACCTGATGACCATGTGAATATTGTATGTCTGAATTCAAAATACCTGGCAGAAGTGCACACATTCAACGTAGCCCGGCGATCTGAAGGTAAGACCTCTTTTGAGCTCCCTAAAGGTTGGGAGCCCAAAGACCTTAATTTCTGGGTGTTTATTACGTCTTACGACTTAATGGATAATTCGAACAGTTTATATGTTTCGACTCATCAGAACTGATTTTACTAACCCAGTAGTTTAAAGTGTGATTAGGTGTTTTTAGAACTACTTTCACAAAGTCTGACCCCTCTGTACTTAAATATCTCAATCGCTATTCTTGCACACGCTTCGGCATCAGCCAGGGCATGGTGATGGTTTTCAAGTACAAAACCACAGTGTGCAGAAACTGTGTTGAGTTTATAATTGGGTAATCCCTTCAGGTGCGATCTCGACATTTGCAAAGTGCAGTAGAAGTCATAATCGGGGTAGTCCAACTGATACATACGGAAACAGGCTTTAAGGCAGCTTTCATCAAAACTTTTGTTGTGAGCGATTAGAGTCAGACCTTCTATAAGTGGCTCAATCTGACGCCACACCTTTGGAAATATTGGTGCATTAGTGGTATCATCGTAGGTGATGCCATGCACCATTATGTTTCCATAACGGTAATACTCCGGCTCGGGACGTATGAGACTGTAATAACTATCTGTTATCTCACCATCACGAACGATTACAACGCCTACACTGCAGACGCTGGTTCGTTGTTCATTGGCGGTTTCAAAATCTATGGCGGCAAAACTATTCATTGAATTCTTCTTCGCGTTGTTTAACTGCATCGTAGATGAGCCCTACAAGTGCATCGTGATAGGTGAATATGTCTACAGGGATGCCATCTACAACTATAAACAGTGTTTTCTTAACCGGTTGCTGTGCAAAGGTAATATTACCTATTAAACAAAGTGCGATTAAATAAAATAATCTCTTCATAACAACTCTTCCAACTGTCTTGCTAAATCTTAACTCCCATGAGTTCTGAGGTAATTGTGGATCTAATATACCATTTTCATCGGTGAAGCCGTCTTTACCGGAAATGGTTTCTTCGGGAATTATCTTTATGTAATCAAATTTACCCCACTGTTTTTCGCCTTCGGGCCCGTTCATAGAGTAAAGCCAGTGACCGTCTTCTCTTAATACTTCACTGGTATAATAATTTATTCATCTCTATAGCCATTCTCTCTCCTAACTTTCTTGCGGATTCGCTGTCTAAGTGCGTGCCGTCTCCCTTATGCTTAAGCCCTTCTGAGGTTGCAACGGCAGAAAGAGGAACTATGTCAGTTAGTTTCTTCAGCTCATTATTGATGAGCTTGTAGTTTTCCTTATAATAACCTAACTCACCAGCCACAAAAGGAACAGAGTCGTTGCCTGTTTCTTCTCTGAACCGGGCTACAAGCTTTTGAAGTTTTTCAATATATTCTTTGGCTTTTTCTTCGTTACTGTCACTTTCACCCTGGTGCCAGATTATACCTTTTATCACTCCGTCTTGTGATGCTACATGCAATCTTTTAATAGCATCGTCATAAGGATAGTATTGCCCTTCATAAGCATCTTTGCCGGGTTGCCACATATCAATACTTGTACCTCCTACGGCACACGGGATTAATCCTATCTTGACATCCTTGTTTTTTTCGAATGCTAACATTTTTTGTGCGAATGCTAATCCGGGTCCAACTCCGGCTACTTCAGGCTTATCGAAATGCAATGGATCACGGGCTATACTCCATTCATTTTCTTCGTTTAGCATTAATATACGAATGTTATTTGGGGTGGATAGTGAATCTGTCTCTCCCCTACCGGCCATATTTGACTGCCCTGCCAACAGGTACAGATGAAAATTGGGGTCAACCTTATTATCGCTTACATATAAAGGCTTACATGAAAACAATATCAAAACTAAAGGCAAGAATAAAAAATGAACTTTCTTTTGCATATTCTTCAGACTGTTTTGCAAAGATAAGGTATTGCCTCAATTTGATACTATTTATAATCAGATTTTCATTGTTCTGTGTATTTCTTAAAGTTGTCCAGTATTGCCTGCCATCCTTGCTTCTGAACTTCAACGGAGTTCTGATTTTCAGCGTCAAAGGTTACAATTACCAGTGTAATGCCTTCTTCACTATCGAATGTAATCTCTACATCGCGTCCATCATCAAGGGTGTAAACGATCTTCTCATGCTCAACCACTTCGTTGTATGTTGCACTGAAATCGAAACCAAAGCTGCCGTCTTTTGCTTCCATGCGCGCAACGTATCTGGCGCCTACGCGTAGCTCGTTTGTGGCACTGGGACAATGCCACAGGGGGTCGGCAAAATTCCATCTGGTGATGTGCTCCGGTTGATTGTAGTATTCCCAAACTTTTGCTACATCGGCATGAATGGCCGACTGAACTGTGATTTTAGTTGTCTCCATATGCTGTAATTTTTAGTAACTATTTAGGTACTGACTCTCAGTATCATATGCAAAGATAATAAAAAATAATATCAACATCGGGTTATCTGAATGACCTCCAACTGCCTCCATTGTATGCAAGAAAACCGTTATTGTTGAGAAATCTGACTGCATGAGCACTGCGGGCTCCGCTTTCGCAGACAACGATAATTGTT
>DATGMV010000381.1:0-4249 GCA_035307185.1 Fermentimonas sp.
TCATATACATTTCCAACAGGTTCCGATAAACTCATAACATCACGTGTTTCGGTGTTGGAACTTGCAGCAATTTTTCTATAATCCATTTCTATTATGTATATTAATTAGTATTTTAAAATTTATGTTGTGGGCAGCACATCAATCTTTTTCTGTGCTTCCTTATAATAACCTTCTGCTTCAGATAAATACTTCCCTTCGGGGAATGTATTTGTGTAATTAAAATATTCATCAACCACCATTCTATATCTTTCGGGTTGTGTTTTCAAAGTACTTCGCTGTGCAAACTCATAACGCGCACGCAAAATTGTAATCTGATACTCTTCCATATAAATTGAATACGGATAACTCTTCATAGCTTCACGCGCTGTAACAACGGCCGACTCATAATTATTACCCATATAATTACCAAGATTGAGATAGAGCTGAGCTGCCAGTAACTCCTTATAAGCAAGTTTTTCCTGAAGTTCAAAAAGATAACCTTTTGCTTGTTCAGATCGCTCAGTCTGTGGATATCGCTCCATATATTTCTGAAACTCAACAATAGCAGTATAAGTTTTGGTTTGATCAAGCTTTGGATCAGGAGAGTCTAGATACATACCATATGCAGAATAGAATAATGCCGGTTCGGCATATTCACCTCTGGGATATGTATTATAATAAGTTGTATAAACCTCTGTTGCTGAGATATAATCTCTTGAATTATAATGACTTTGCGCTAATAAGTAGAGCGATTCCTCTGCCTCTCCCGTACCCTTCATAAATGGCACCAATTCTTCAAGCAATGTAATACTGCGACTATACTTTCCCTCATCGAAATATTTTTTTGCGTAACTATATTTCAAATCTCTGTCGGTACTTTTTAATATTTTGTTGTATTCATTACATGAAACAAGCACAAAAGCCATTAGCACTAAAAAGACAATATTTTTTCTCATCTCGATACAAGTCGGTTTAAGATTGCAAATTTACGTAATCTTTCTCATTTATAGGCACTGAAACCTGTTTTTATTCAATTTTAGGAATTCTTTGATACGTATTCAAGTATGCTGTCAACATACTTTCTATCATTAGAAAGTTTAGGAACTTTATTTTGACCTCCAATTTTGTCCCTCTGTTTCATCCACGCATAAATTGTACCTCGGCTAAGAGATTTTACAATAGGGATGTCTAATGAAAGATTATACGATCGCTTCGCTTCATAGTCTGAATTTAATTGTTTCAGACTCTCGTCAAGTGAATAAATAAATTTATTAAGATCGTCAGGTTCAGTTTCAAACTCAATTAACCATTCATGTGCACCATTGTGATTTTCGTTAAAATAAACAGGTGCAGCTGTATATTCAATAATTTTTGCTCCTGTTGTTTTACATGCTACTTCAATAGCCTTGTCGGCATTATCAACTATTAGTTCCTCTCCAAAAGCATTTATAAACTGTTTTGTTCTACCAGTTAATTTAAACAAGTAAGGATCAGTGGAAGTAAATGTTAACGTATCACCAAGTTTATATCGCCAAAGCCCACCGCTTGTTGTAATTAAAATGGAGTATTGTTTTCCAACCTCTACACCCTCCAGCGGAACAGCTCTTGGCTCATCCTTATCCCACTCTTCAGAAGGCAAGAACTCATAATAAACTTCATTATCAAGCATAAGCAGCATATCTTTTGAATTAGGAGAAAACTGCACCCCGAAGAAGCCTTCTGATGCATTATAAGTCTCCCAATATCTCATTCTGCTCGATTGAATTATTTTTTCGTACTGTTCTTTAAATGGCGTAAAACTAACACCACCATGAAAAAAGACCTCTATCTGCGGCCAAATTCCAGGAATAGTCTTGCCCGTATCTTCAACAATTTTTTTCAAAAGAACCAGCATCCAGGATGGAACTCCAACTAATGCCCGTATATCCGTATTAATAGCATATTGAGTAAGCTGCTCTAGCTTATCCTCCCAATCTGGCAACAGTGCAACCTCTTCAGGTGTTCTGCGTTTCTTTACCACTCTCGGAAGATTCTTCATGAGAATAGCAGATATATCTCCTGTAAATATATTTCCTCCTATTTGATTTACCTGCTGGCTACCCCCCATTACCATTGTTTTACCTAAAACAAATGAAGTGTCGGGATGATGTACTGCATACATACCCAACATATGATAACCCGCACGATAGTTTCCGTTAAAAAGAGACTCTTTGGTAACCGGAATATATTTACTTTTATCTTCTGTAGTTCCTGAAGACATAGCGAACCATTTTACGGGTGAATCCCAAAGTACATTTTGTTTTTTATGTAAAATAATTTCATCTAAATAGGGACGAAGATCTTCGTAAGCCGCCACCGGAACCCTGGAACTGAAATCTTTTTCATTGTGGATATTTTCAAAACCAAACTTATTACCATAGAGCGTATCTCGCCCATGATCAAGAAGATAGAGTAATGTTTTATGTTGGGTGCCTAATGGATCCTCCACAAATTTCTCCACAGGCTTATAGTAAGAGGTGAGTATTGAACGTGCAATTTTTCGAATCATGCTTTTGTGTCAATTGTGCCACAAAGGTAAACAGTAGTTTGTAAAATAAAAAATGAAATTATCCTATACGACTAATTTTTTGGAGCCGCTCCTCATCAATTATTTTAATTTTCCTGCCATCTACTGCAATAATTCTTTCATTTACAAAGTTTGAAAGTGTTCTAATAGCGTTTGATGTAGTCATATTTGACAAACTAGCCAAATCTTCACGTGCAAGGTATATATTTATTGTAGCACCATCCTCTTCAAGTCTGTAACTTTCTTTAAGTGCTATCAAAGATTCTGCAAGTCTGCCTCTAACATGTTTTTGAGTTAAATTAACTACTCTCTGATCCGCAATTCCAAGATCCACAGAAAGTTGCTGTATAAAAAACATACCCAAGTCTCCATTTCCACGAATCAAATTTTCAATAACTTCCATTGGTATAAAGCAAACAATACAAGGCTCAAATGCAGAGGCAGATGTTACGTATGTTTCTCTCGCAAAATAAGCCCTATACCCAAAATACATTATCGGACGAATAATCCTGATAATCTGACTCCTACCCCCTACTCCACTTTTAAAAATCTTTACCTTACCTTCAAATAAACACATCAAATCTTTCGGAGCTTCATCTTCAATATAAATACGTTCATTTTTTTTAAAATGCAGAATACGGGCATTATCTCGCAACTGACTGCGTTCAATGTCCGTCAACATCCTCCAAATCTCTGGCAGTGTTGAGGAAAAGTCAAATGGTTCTTTAATTTTTTCGGGCATGGTTGTTACACAACTATGTTATTAAACACAAATATAAGTATTTTATTAATAACGCAAAAAAATAATTGATACTACACCTTAAATTGTTTTTCACCATTAAAAAATAATGTAGATTTGTAATCAAATGATCAGAGTACAAGTCATAACAACAATATTCCTTTTATTGCTCATCATGAACTGTTACTCATCTGAATCTGAGCTCAACAAGGATACGATTTTGATGAGAGCGATGAGTTCTGCTGAAAAATACAACGACCTTGTGGAGAGTTATTCCGCTGAGGTATACACTCGTTCATATGTCGAAACAGTAAAAAAAAACATTCTTTACAAATATACTCATCTAATACCACAGTTTGTATTACATGATCCACATAGTGATGCTGCTTTAATTGAGACCTTCAGCAACTTCCGATACGAACAGCCAAACAACTATGTACATGACATACAACATGTAACCGGTACTTTAACCAGACAGAGGGATATTGAGCTTATCCCCTTCAAGCTGTTAAATATTAATATATATGGCGAGACAACCAATGATGAGAGTTTGTTCATGCCTATTCGTTTCAGCACTTCAAAATATTACCAATATGAGCTATATCAAACATTTACCGAAAACAATAAAACATATTACAATATACATTTTACACCCATTTACGAAAACCCAAAACTCCTAAAGGGTTCTTTTATAATTGAAAGAGGAACCTGGAGAGTTATATTTTTCAGGGGCGAGGGAGTAGATATATTTTCAGACTTTTCTTTCGAAATGATAATGGGAGACGAATGGGTAACAAATTATTTACCAGTGAGTTTTACAATATATCAAACAACTTCATACTTAGGAAATGTTTTGTCGGGAAGACATCTTGCCAAAATTAAATACAATGAGATACAATTGCGTCAGACAAGAGAAAAGGAGAGGTCTTTAAACATTAGTGATTTCTATAAGGTTCGACTTGACT
>DATGMV010000382.1:0-4237 GCA_035307185.1 Fermentimonas sp.
TTTCGACCTTAAACCTACTTCACTTAAATCGAATGTTTTGTAGAACTGTTGGATTTTTTGATTTGTGTGCCAATATAATCCTCTGTTTTATGTCATATATGAAGATTCTCGTCGTCAGGTCAGATTTTCACCAAAGGCTTCTTACCTATTCCAACTCGTGATGAACGACCTTTCTACAGGCTATGTGATTCCCATTACAAAGGTTCACAAGAGGCTTGCACTCGTTATTATATGCTAATGTTTAAGAGCAAAAAAAGCTGTCTCATTTCTAAGACAGCTTCTAATATTTGATATCAAGTTCTTATTAATCTACTTGATTAATTTTTATATTTCTATAAATTACTTTAGGATTGTGAGTATTCAGTTTCCCTTGAATAGAAAAATTACCAATACTACTTACTGAGTTTGTTAAACCTACGGGTTCATCTTCAGAAACCACAAAAGTCTCATTAAAGTCTCCAACTATAGTTCTATCTTCATCATCGAAGTGGAATATTAGTCCGAAAGTGTAAATTGTTTCACCACCTTCTCCAACTTCAACTGATGATGCATTGGATGGACTTTGAGACATATACACTTCCTCACCAAACACTTCAATTCCGGTTGATTGATTTTCAGGAATTCTTATGACTCCATCGAAGTTGTAAAATGCTAGGCCATAGCCTTCTGTATATAAGTCTGAAATAAAGAATAAACTCTTATATTCACTTTCCTCATTTTCTTCATCTATATCTATAGCTTTAGACAAATTCTTTAACCATGATTCATCATATGCTTCTGAACTATATTCACCTGAAGTAACAAGCCCATAATCCACATTGTTGAAATTTTCAATTTTCATGTTAGCAGCTATAAATGCCTCTTTTGAGAGGTATATAGTTGTTGGATTTGAAGCAGCATATTTTCCACCACTGTTATAATTGGCCATACTAAAAAATAAAGAATTAGCTGGAAATATTATTGCGTCTCCCTCAAATTTGCCCCATGGGTATTCTTCTTTACTTTCTACAGAAGAATTACCATAGAGATTTCCAATTGATATCATCCCATAACTCCAATCTACTCCGATTTCGTTAGATGACATAAAGACTTCTCCATTATCATATATTTCAATTGTAGTTAGCCAATCTTGAGAGTCATCAAAGTCGCCAGGTGCGTTGTATGGATAACCATCAAAAACACCATCTTCATCTGGATCATCAGATGTTGGAACTTTGTAAGCATTCTTTATTCTATAACGAACGGATGCATCCAATTCCACACTATCTGCTTCAACATACATAGGATAAAATTGAACACCAAATAGTGTCGCAAAAGTTCCATCTATGTAAACCAAGGATCTTCCTACAGGACTCCATTTAATCCGTGAAACAGTTGTATTTAGATATGTTAAAGGTTTTCCGTATGGATTTACTAAATCATCTCCTTCAAGAGCTAATCTTAAATCATATGCTATACCTTCAGCTGCTTCGGGAAAAGTAACGGTAAATTCAACTTCTGTTACTCCCTCTGCAAAACTAACTGTCTGTGGTACATTAAATACATTTTCATCATTAACTTCTACAACAATTGGTACCTGAACCGCGCCAGTAGAAACTTCTCTTGCTATTTTCAAAGTTATACTAGTATCGTCTGCTGGTTCTAATTCGAAAAGTGCAGGATTTGAAGGAAAGTATACTCCTTGATTTCCAGCTGTCCTTTTAGTGCTTTCAACTATTGTATCTTCAAAATCACTACATGCAGAAAATACTACAACGAGCAATAATGAAAAGGCTTTTATTATATTATTTATTTTCATATACTTCTTAAATTAGGATTAAAGAACTAATTATCTGCTACTGGATTAGGGGTTGGAGCTGTTGGATTATTGTCTCCCTCGCTAAGTGATGGGTTTGCAATAATTTCCTTTTGAGGAATTCTCCATAATAATATTGGATCACCAGAAGGTATATTAAACACCATAGTAGCATTAGGGAAACCACCTCCACGACGATCAACTGATTTGTTAAGTCTCATTACGTCATACCAATTAAGACCTTCACCCCATAACTCAATTCTTCTTTGACGGTATACCTCTTCTTGAATATCTGCAGGGTTTGTTGATGAAAAAGAGTAACCGGAATCTCTGTAAGTTTTAACAAAATCTACTAATGTAGAATTACCTCCACCACTCATAGCATCCGCCTCTGCCTTGATAAGATACATCTCTTCAATACGCATTAATGGAATATCATTAGCATTGGTTGAATTTTCCATAACATTGTTATATGGAGCGAATTTGACTTGTGTATAAGGTTTGTATCCGTAAGAATTTGCAGTTTCTTGTTCTTCTTTGGATAAATCCTTAGATTCTCCAAATTGATCAAGCCACCAACCTTTTCTTACGTCAGTATCAGAAATAGTTTCATACAGTGATAAAGTAATTTGTTTACCTCCTGAAAAGTTTGCATAACCATAATTTAGAGATCCCATATGTGATATCCAGTTTACAATACCTGAAGTTACAACCCTATCTGTTTCTGAGATAATAATACCCCACATCCAGTTATCTTCAGAACTTGACATAAATGCTGGGCCTCTTGCATCCTCTTGTTCAGATGGTTCAGCATCTGAATATAAAATTGCGTTGTCTGCATCCGAAGAGGCTTCTGTCCACTTTTGCATTGTAAGATGAACTCTTGCTCGAAGTCCATAGGCTACTGCGAGGTTAATATATCTTTTATCTTTACGCAACACCTCGGCCTCTTCTGCAATAGTTAGATAATTTATTGCATCATTTAAATCTGCAACAATAAGATCATAAACTTCTTGTACTGTTGAACGAGGAGCACCGCCTAAATCAGCAAGTTCTACTGAGTTTTCGTCAGTCACGATTGGGACTGCGGGTTGGCTTTGATTTCCAACATAGTTGAATTGGTATAACTGAACCAAATTAAAATAGCTAAAAGCTCTGGCTGCTAAACCTTGGCCAAGGTAAAAATTAATTGTTGGGTCTTCTGATGCACGATCATTAGCAGCTACAACACTATTTGCTGTAAAAATCATTGAATAGAGATTATTCCATACGATTTGAGACTCATTAGATGTATAAACACGGTCAGAAAAGTCAAGACTGTTACCTGTCCAGTTATATCCGTTATCTTCTGATACTACATCCATACCATTAGCATCTGTAAATAACATGATTGAAGGATATCCAAAGTCGTTATGTCTTGCAGCGCCTAATGCTGTCTCATTAGGCATATATTGATTGAACTGAGCAAATATTGCGTTTACTCCGGCTTCAGCCCTTTCTGGATTCAACTCGTAAGTTTCTCCTTTTTGTTTTGATGTAACATCATTACCTTGTGGTAAAGTGTCTAATTCATTACATGCTGAAAACAGAAGAGCCAACGATGTTATTGTTATTATTAAATATTTTATTTTCATAATCGTCTATATTTTCAATTAAAATGTTAAACTAACACCACCGGATACCGAACGAATAGGAGTATATCTAGCAGTTGTTGCTGAGATATAACTCTGTCTTGGGTCTAAACCTTTTCTGCTGGTTAGAACACCAACATTCTCTGCTACTACATAAACTCTTAATCTGTTTATATCAACAGATGCGAGTTTTTGAACAGGAATAGTATATCCAAATGAAACACTGTTTAAACTTAAGTAGTTTGAACTAGTTAAGAAGCGGGTTGACGTTGAGCTTGCATATCTATCGCTTGCATTCAATCTTGGAACATCAGTATTAGTATTTTCAGGAGTCCAAGCATTATAAATATCTTTATGCCAGTTCATTCCTGCGCTACTTGTAGGACCACTATGCATCAATCTTTGATATCCACTATCAAAAATCTTTCCACCTAGTTGATATGCAAACTGTACACCTGCATCAAATCCATAAGCAGTTATTGAAGTTCCAAATCCACCATAAACTTTTGCAAGTAGATCTTTTGTTGAAATTCTGTGGTTCTGAGCTACTGCGTAGTCGTCTGTTAGATATCTCTCTTCAGTTTCTGAGTCAGTTGCCCAATACTGAGCCATACCTGTTTCAGAATTAACACCACCATATTCTACCAGGTACATACGATACATTGATTCACCCTCTTCATATATACGAGTTCCATCAATCATCCTACCTTCTAGGTCGGGGTGTAATTCATTAATTTTATTTTTAATTGAAGTTGCATTAAAATAAACATCCCAATTAATATCGCGAGTATTTAATGCATTCCAGTTTAAA
>DATGMV010000383.1:0-4461 GCA_035307185.1 Fermentimonas sp.
ATAATTTCACCTTCGGGAAACATTGAAGGTGATTACGTAAATGATACTGCCGTAATTCTTCGAGAATGGGGCTTGATTCCGGTAATTAGTGAATTTGCACTTGGAGAGAAAGGTCGTTTTAGCGGTTCTGTAGAAGAGCGATTAAAAGACCTTCAACAAGCGATGGATGATCCCTTTGTAAAGCTCATTGTATGCTCAAGAGGGGGATATGGTTTAGTGCATTTGCTTAATAGATTAGATTTTAGAGGAATTAGGAAATACCCGAAGTGGGTAATTGGTTATAGTGACATAACTGCGCTTCATTCTGCATTACAGGTCAATGGTATAGCATCAATTCATGCACCAATGGCTAAACATTTTTCAACGAACGGTGTTAATGACCTATCAGTAAGGCTCACAAAAAGTATATTAGCAGGACAGCCTGTTAACTATGAAATACCAATAATTGATGATGTTTCACTTAATCGTCAAGGTAGAGCTATTGGGAAACTGTTCGGTGGTAATTTGTCTGTTCTATGTGGCTTATTGGGTACTCCTTTTTTAAGAGTTCCTCATAGAGGTATACTTTTTATTGAAGATACAGGAGAGATTCCCTATAAGGTAGATAGAATGATGTATCACCTTAAATTAGCTGGTGTTTTCAAGAGAATAAGTGGTCTAATAGTTGGCAAGTTTACAGATTATGAAGAGGATGAAAAAATGTATCTTCCACTGCAAGAGTCCATACTGGAGGTAGTAAAGGGGTATAATATTCCGGTAGTTTTCAATTTTCCTGCAGGACATGTAAATCTCAATTTTCCTTTAATTATGGGAGAAATTGCAGAATTACATGTTATGGAAGATAAAGTATTGTTCAAACAATTGAAATAATGTATTATAATGCAAATTAGCATGGAATTGTTATTGCTTGTGGGATCAATTTTGTTCTTTATAAGCATGTTAGTTGGTAAAGCGGGTACTCGATATGGTGTACCTGTGTTATTACTTTTCCTTATAGTTGGAATGGTATTTGGCTCTGACGGTTTTGGTTTCGAATTTGAAAATGTTCAGGTTGCTCAAATAATTGGATCAATTTGTTTAATAATAATTCTTTTCTCCGGAGGTTTAGATACCAAGTTTCAAGACATAAAACCGATAATTATGCCAGGTGTAATTCTTGCTACAATTGGTGTGTTATTAACAGCACTTGTTACGGGATTCTTTATATACTGGTTATCAGGGATGATGTTCCCATCAATGGGAATTGGGCTTTTTACCGCATTGCTTCTTGCATCTACTTTTTCTTCTACTGATTCTGCTTCTGTATTCGGAATTCTACGATCAAAAGGATTAATTCTAAAAAACAACCTGCGTCCGTTACTTGAGCTTGAGAGTGGTAGTAACGATCCGATGGCATATATGTTAACTATAATGTTTATACAGATTATCCGCTCAGGAGATAATCCTAATTTTGGCATGGTTTCATTGATGGTTGTTGTTCAACTTATAGTTGGAGCGTTAGCCGGTTATTTTTTAGGCAAGTTAGCAGTGAGAATAATTAATCGCATAAAAATGGGTAACTCATCGCTATATCCTATACTATTACTCACAATGGGTATTTTTATTTTTGCTGCAACTTACTATATTCAGGGTAACGGCTATTTAGCTGTGTATATTGCAGGCTTGGTTATAGGTAATTCTAAATTCTCTCATAAACGTTCATCAATGAATTTTATGGATGGATTTGCGTGGTTAAGTCAAATATTGCTTTTCCTTACGCTTGGTTTACTCGCAAACCCAAGCGAGTTGATTGATGTGTTTGTTCCCGCACTTATAGTTTCACTATTTTTAATATTTTTTGGTCGTCCTATTGTAGTATTTCTTACACTAATTCCTTTCAAGAAGATTAATTTTAAAGATAAACTATATGTCTCCTGGGTAGGTTTAAGAGGAGCAGTTCCAATTATTTTTGCAATTTTACCTTTGGCTGCAGGTGATATTCCTCATTCGAGATGGATTTTCAATATGGTTTTTGTAATTACAATTGTCTCTTTGCTTGTTCAGGGAACATCTTTGCCTATAGTTGCAAGGTGGTTGAAACTTGCTGAACAGCCTCCTAAATACAAGGAGTTTGAAGATTTTGATGTTGAATTTGCCGAAGAAATTAAATCTGCAATGACCGAGATTCATATCTCTGAAGACACATTGCAGTATGGTAAGAATCTTATAGAAATGCCTTTGCCAGATAAGACATTGGTTGTTATGGTAAAACGTGGAGATCAATATTTTGTACCAACCGGACAAACAGAACTTCACGCAGGAGATAAGTTATTGGTCATTTCGGACGATGAAAATGCTCTAAAGGAAACGTATAGGAATATAGGAATTTCAGATTACTCATACCAAAAAAATAAGTAGATAAATTTAAATATAATGGTGCAACTCAGGATTTTCTCGCTTATAACTGTAATTATTACCGGAATGATGTTTACGTTGTCTTGCAATTCCTGTCAATCTAAAAAGCAGGTTGTAACAGTTGAGTCATACGTGAAGATTTCACCCAACTTTGACGCAGATAGTGCATACAGTTTTGTTGAAAAACAAGTTGCATTTGGTCCACGTGTGCCTACAACAACGGCACATGAAAGATGTGGCGACTTTCTGGTAGAAAAGCTTAATGAGTTCGGTGCTCAGGTAATTGAGCAAAGAGCTAATGTAACACATTACGATGGTCAAGATATAGAAATTCGAAATATAATAGGATCGTACAATCCTGATGCTGAAAAGAGATTACTTCTTTTTGCACATTGGGACTCCAGACCTTTTTCTGATGAAGAATCGGATCCTAATACTCAGAATTTACCTATTGATGGAGCAGATGATGGAGCAAGCGGAGTAGGTGTACTACTGGAAATTGCAAGACAATTGCATCTTAAACCCATAAATGTTGGTATTGATATAATATTTTTTGATCTTGAGGATTGGGGTCAGCCATCATATTCTAATGAATGGGTTCAAGGAGATTGGTGGTGTATTGGGTCGCAATACTGGTCTGAACAGCCTCATGTGGATAACTATAAGGCTGATTTCGGAATACTTCTTGATATGGTAGGTGGTGCCAATGCAACATTCCTGAAAGAGGGTTATTCATTGCAGTATGCATCGAATATTGTTGATAAAGTTTGGAGTACCGCAGCTAAATTAGGATTCCGAAATTATTTTCTTCCAAACAGAGGTGGATATATTACTGATGATCATGTTCCTGTAAATGAGAATCACCGTGCGCCAAGTATTAATATTATAAATTTAAAGCCTGATACAAAAACTGGGTTTGTACCATATTGGCACACTCAGAAAGATGATATGCGAAATATTGATAGGAATACACTGAAAGCCGTTGGACAAACTGTTCTGGAGGTAATCTACAATGAATAAAATCAATATAATAATAGTTGTAGGTTTAGTAAATTAGTGTAATAAAATAGAAACAGATAAATAATGCAAACAATAGACGAAATACAACAAGAGATTATTGACGAATTTAGTATATATGATGATTGGATGGATAAATACTCTCTAATCATTGAGCATGGAAATGCTATAAAACAAATTGATGATAAATATAAGACCCCTGAAAATTTAATTAAAGGATGTCAGAGCCGAGTTTGGCTACAGGCTGATTATAAGGATGGCATACTTTGCTTTGAGGCAGAAAGTGATGCAATTATTGTAAAGGGTTTATTGGCACTTGTACTAAGAATTTATAATAATCGTACGCCAGAAGAGATTATAAATGCTGATTTGAAATTTATGACAGAAATAGGATTAACCGAACACCTTTCTCCAACCAGATCTAATGGTTTGTTATCTGTTATTAAGCAAATCAGATTTTATGCAATAGCGTATAAAGCAAAAGAAGATAATAAAAATTAATTACCGTTACCGTTCTTACTCAACTCATTTGAGCGATCTCTTGCGGCATTTAGAACTCCCTCGAAATGCTTTCCTATTTCATGTTCAAGAAAATAATCTAAACCTGCTTGAGTAGTACCACCTTTACTGGTAATGTTTTTGATAAGTTCTTCAATGCTATAATCTTTTTGATTTTGCATAAAGTAGAGGGTAGTTCCCCTTGTAAGTTCAAGTAGTAACTCATCAGGAAGGGTACCGGGCAAATTGAATTCTTTTAATTTATCTTTGAAAATTTGTATAAATGCCAATATAAATGCCGGTCCACTTCCAAAAAGTGATGTAAACAGATCGAACTGATTCTCTTCAAGCTTAATAGCTTTTCCAAGTTTCTCAAGAAGTTTAAAAATCTTTTCTGTATCTTCCTGATCGGGGTGATTGGTATGAAAAGCAGTAACAGATGCTTTATATGCCATAGCTAAATTTGGCATAATACGTACTATATGCTGATCCTCTCCTAAATATTTTTCTATATAAGCAATACTCTTTCCTGCAACCGGCGAAACTATAGTT
>DATGMV010000384.1:0-9406 GCA_035307185.1 Fermentimonas sp.
AAATTTATCGATAATTGTAGTTAAAATCTTATTATCCATTTCGTCTAACCCACCTTTATCTACATGAAGAGCCTTTAAAGCATACTGAGCAATTTCTAAATCGATACGACCATTACCTTTGATTTGTGCAAAATCTCGCACTCTACGTAATAAAGCATTTGCAATACGAGGCGTACCGCGACTACGACCTGCAATCTCAATCGCTGCTTCCAAATCAATGGGAACACCAAGAATTCCGGCACTACGTTCGATGATAGTAGAAAGTAATTCGGTATTGTAATACTGCAATCTACTTTGAATACCAAATCGAGCACGCATAGGCGCAGTAAGCAATCCAGATCTTGTAGTTGCACCAACAAGTGTAAAAGGGTTCAGATTAATTTGAACCGTACGTGCATTAGGTCCAGATTCGATCATAATATCGATTTTAAAGTCTTCCATTGCAGAATACAAATATTCTTCTACAACAGGACTTAATCGATGAATCTCATCAATGAAAAGAATATCACGTTCCTCAAGATTGGTTAATAAACCTGCTAAATCACCCGGTTTATCTAATACAGGACCAGATGTAATTTTAATACCAACGTTTAATTCGTTAGCTAAAATGTTTGCTAAAGTAGTTTTCCCTAATCCTGGTGGACCATGAAACAATGAATGATCTAAAGCTTCACCTCTTAAATTTGCAGCTTTAACAAAAACTTTTAAATTTTCTAATACTTGATCTTGTCCTGCAAAATCATCAAAAGATAACGGACGTAGTTTTTTTTCTACATCATTTTCTTCAGGAGAAAAATGTTGATTTGTTGGTTTTAAATGCTCATTCATAAAGCAAAGATACCATTTTTTTAAGTTTAGAATCTCTAATTTTTTTTATCTAAAAATAAGAATCTAAATATCATTTAAACTCTACGTATCTTTATCAATAAAAATAACAAAGCATGAACTGTACACTTTGTAAAACTGTATTGACTGATAAAATCGACTCGGAATACTATAATTGTTCAACTTGTAATGCCTATATAAAAGATGAATTCTTATGGTTTAATGATGTAAAAGAAAAGCATCATTATGAGCAACATAAGAACGATGTTAATGATATTAACTATCAAAATTTTACTGCTCCAGTAACAAACGCAATTATAGAACATTGCAGTAATGATAAAAAAGGATTGGATTATGGTTGTGGGAAAGGACCAGTGATTACTGAACAATTGATAAAAAAAGGATATGAAATTGATTTGTATGACCCTTTCTTTTATCCTGATGAAAAATATTTAAAAAATAAATATGATTTTATTTTTAGCTGTGAAGTATTTGAACATTTTTATCAACCTGCTTTTGAAATTAACAAACTAAAAAACCTACTGCATAAAGATGGATTACTTATCATTAAAACACATCTTTATAATCAACAAACTCCATTTGAAAACTGGTATTATAGAAAAGATCAAACGCATGTATTTATTTACACCTTTAAAACCATGGAATACATAGCAGAAATGTTTGATTTAGAAATTGTAACGTTGACAGAAAAACTTATTATATTTAAAAAAAATGCATAAAAAAAGTCTCGCTTATCGCGAGACTTTTTGTTTTATATTAATGTCCTCCACCATCTTTTTCACCTTCTCTTAGCGGAACAGTTTGAGGTACATAATCCTCTTCGTATCCAGGCTTAGAGTAATCGTAAGGCCAACGGTGAACTTCTGGAATAGCTCCTGGCCAGTTTCCATGAATATGTTCTACTGGAGTTGTCCATTCTAAAGTTGTAGCTTTCCATGGGTTTTGAGTTGCTTTCTTACCATAGAAAATACTGTAGAAGAAGTTCCATAAGAAAACTAACTGGAATGCAGAACCAACTAAAGCAAATACAGTAATCAAGATGTTAACATCAACCATGTCATCAAACATAGGGAAAGCCGAGTTTGTATAGTAACGACGTGGTAAACCAGCTAATCCGATGAAGTGCATTGGGAAGAAAACTCCGTAAGCACATACTGCAGTTACCCAGAAATGGATGTATCCTAAGTTTTTATTCATCATACGTCCATACATTTTAGGGAACCAGTGGTAAATACCAGCAAACATTCCGTATAATGCAGAGATACCCATTACTAAGTGGAAGTGAGCCACAACGAAATATGTATCGTGAACGTTGATATCTAATGTTGAATCTCCTAAAATAATTCCTGTTAAACCTCCAGTAATGAAAGTAGAAACGAAACCAATAGAGAATAACATTGATGGGTTCATTTGTAAGTTACCTTTCCAAATTGTAGTAATATAGTTGAACGCTTTTACTGCAGATGGAATAGCAATTAATAATGTTGTAAATGTAAACACCGACCCTAAGAATGGGTTCATACCTGATACGAACATGTGGTGACCCCAAACGATTGTTGATAAGAATGCAATCGCTAAGATTGAAGTAATCATCGCACGGTATCCAAAAATAGGTTTACGAGCGTTAGCAGATAATACTTCAGACGTAATACCCATCGCTGGTAAAATTACAATATATACTTCAGGGTGTCCTAAGAACCAGAATAAGTGTTCAAACAATACTGGTGAACCACCTTGGTAATGTAAAACTTCTCCTGCGATATAGATATCAGATAAGAAGAATGATGTTCCAAAGCTTCTATCGAAAATTAATAATAAAGCTGCAGATAATAAAACTGGGAAAGATACTAAACCAATAATTGCTGTTACAAATAAAGCCCAAACTGTTAATGGCATTCTTGTCATAGTCATTCCTTTTGTTCTAAGGTTGATAACTGTAACAATATAGTTAAGCGATCCCATTAATGATTGAGCAATAAATAAAGCCATTGAAATCAACCATAATGTCATACCTGTACCAGAACCTGGAATTGCTTCTTCAACTGCTGATAATGGAGGGTAAATTGTCCATCCTGCAGAAGCTGGTCCTGATTCTACAAATAATGAAGACATCATAATAACACACGCGATAAAGAAAATCCAGAATGATAACATATTCATGAATCCTGAAGCCATATCACGCGCACCAATTTGCAACGGAATTAATAAGTTTGAGAAAGTACCTGATAAACCTGCTGTTAATACAAAGAATACCATGATAGTACCGTGGATAGTTACCAAAGCAAGGTAAATATCATTTCTCATTACTCCACCTGGAGCAAAATCATCACCTAATAACCAAGAAAATACTTTAAAAGACTCTTCTGGCCAAGCAATTTGCATACGGAACAATAATGACATACCAATACCTACAATACCCATAATAATACCGGTAATAAGGAATTGCTTCGCAATCATTTTATGATCCATACTGAAGATATACTTTGTAATAAAAGTCTCTTTATGATGGTGATCATGTCCGTGGTCATGATCGTGGGTTAATTCGTGTCCTAATGCTGACATACTAATCGTATTTTTGAGTATAAAACAATTTAATTTGCAATTTGTGCTGCTACTGCAGTTGGATCAACTACTACTTCAAGTTCTTCAACATTTTCTGTAGGAGTAGATATAACAGGAGTTTCTTCAACTGGTTGATTTGCTGCTTTTTCTTCAGCTACTTGCTGACCTAAAGTAGGTAAAGCATTGTACCATTTTTTAAACTCTTCTTCAGTTTCTACAACAACTTTAGCTTGCATATTGTAGTGAGAGCGTCCACAAATTTTATTACATAATAACACGTAATCAAAAGTATAAGCTCCTAAACCTTCTTCACCTTTTGCTACTAATTCAGCACTTCTCTCCATACGTGCTTTGTTGATTTTGTTTACACGATCAACAATAGATTCACGTTCTCTCATCTCAGCTGTAGTTACAGTTGGCACCATAGCAAACTGAGTAACCATACCAGGAACACAGTTCATTTGTGCACGGAAATGAGGGAAATAAGCTGAGTGTAAAACATCTTGAGAGCGAATCTTTAAAACTACTTTTTTACCAACTGGTAAGTGTAATTCTTTTGCCATTCTATCATCTTGTGCGTTTTTATCAGACATATCCACACCTACTGTATTGATACCTTCGATAAAACGAACGTTAGAATGTCCTAAAGTGTTATCATCTCCAGCATATCTAAAATCCCATCCAAATTGCTTTGCATATACTTCAACATACATTACTTCCTCATCTTCATCATAATTCATAATGTTGTTCCAAGCATATAAACCATAAAGAATTAAAACTGATAAAACAATTACAGGAATAATAGTCCAGATAAATTCTAACTTATCATTATCTGCAAAGAATACAGCTTTCTTATCTTTATGACCTCTGTTAACAAACGCAAAGTGATGTAATAAAAACTGAGTGATAAATTGTACGATGAAAATGATAATTAATGAAATCCACATTAAGTTATCTACATCTTTACCGTGCTCTGATGCAGAGTCAGTTAAAAATGGCATATATCCCCATTTTGCAACACTATATATAGTGAATATATAAATGAATGCTAAGAAGCCATACATTAAATATCCATTGATATTGTTGTCTTTATCTGTAGCGATTTCAGATTCGCACGCATCTCTATTAGTATTCGTAGATTGCGTTAAATCGAAAATCTTAGTCAGTTGCCATACAGCAATACCTAATAAAGCTACAATTACTATAATTAATAAACTTGTCATTGGTTTATTACTTTAAATATTAATAATGAAAATGTTTACTTTCTTCTAGCAATGGATTATTCTTCACTAATAATGGAGCTTTAGCCAATGCAGAGAATCCTACAAAGATAAACAATCCACCAAAGAATAATATTGAACCAATTTCAGCAGCTCCGATAAACCAAGATGCACCTACTGTTCCTGGCATAATCATTACAAAGAAATCTATATAATGTCCAGTAATAATTAATAATCCAGCAATTGTTACAATCCAAGACAAACGTTTGAAATCTGTATTGATTAATAACAAAACAGGCAACAAGAAGTTAAGAGCTAACATACCGAAGAATAAGATATTATACTCCTCAATTCTGAAAATATAATAAGTTACCTCTTCTGGAATATTAGAATACCATTGTAACATAAATTGTGAGAACCAAAGGTATGTCCAGAAGATTGATAATCCAAACATAAATTTAGCTAAGTCGTGAATGTGTGATGTATTCACAAACTCTAAATATCCATTATTCTTTAAGTATAAAGTTACTAAAGCAATCACAGTAATAGCTGTTACAAAGAAAGATGCAAAAACATACCATCCAAATAATGTTGAGTACCAGTGCGTATCAATAGACATAATCCAATCCCATGACATAATTGATTCTGATACTATAAAGAACACTAAATAAGATGCTGCTAATTTAAAATTCTTCTTGTAGTAAGTAAAATCTCCAGACTCATCTAAAGCGATAGAGTTTTTACGAGAAAAATATCTAAAAATATTCCATCCTGCTAAGAAAATTAAAGCTCTAATTAAAAAGAATGGAACATTTAAATATCCTGTTTTGGCAGCAATGATTGGATCATTTGCAACTACATCAGCATCCATCCAAATAAACAAATGATTTAAGTGCATAGAGCTAGCTAATAACAATAAGAAGAAAATTACCGAACCTGGCAACATATATGCAGATAAAGCTTCCATTACGCGAAATAGTACTGGTGACCATCCTGCAGATGCTGCATATTGAATTTGGTTAAAAGTAAATACTCCAACCGCTATTAACATAAAAAATATACATCCTACATAAACTGCAGCCCAAGGCTTATTTTGTAACTGATGTAGAACGTGTTCTAAGTGCTTTTCATGTGCTTCAGCTTCTGCAGAATCATGAACCTGAGCATCTGTTGCATGGCTTTCATGTCCGTGATGATCGTCTGCAAGTAATTGCTCAACTTGTTTTGTATCTTGAGGCACAGTTAAGAAACCATAACCAATACCAACTAATCCTAAGATCATCAGTACAACAGAAAAGGTTTTTAATTTGTTTGAAAAAATGTACATATCTAAACTTTCAAAAAATTTATAAATTATAATTCTGATTTAAGTTTCATCACATACTCAGTAACTAACCATCTTTCGTGTTGAGTCATCTGATTTTTATGTGATCCCATTGCGTTTAAACCGTAAGTTACCACGTGATACACACCACCTTCAGTTAACTCTCTATCGGCATAACTAGGAACTCCTAAGAATTTTTCTCTTTTTACTAAATTACCTTTTCCATCTCCATTATCACCATGACACAGTGCACAATAAATTGTGTATAATGTCTTGGCTTCATTCATATCAGCTTCAGAAACTGAGTCTAAAGGAGATTTAGAATGTACTTTTGCTAATTCTAAACCTTCTGGAGTGTTATCAAATTCGTATGGTTCAAATCCTCTTGGAACTGATCCTTCTGCAGGCAGTTGAGCCGCATGACCATCTTTGAATGCTTTTGATTCAGAATAAGTCTCATAAGCTACTGACTCGTACATATTAGGAAAAAGCTGATAATTTGGTTTTTCCTTATTGAAACAAGAAGTAGTTAATGCGGAAACTCCAGCTAATGCTACAATTTTATATAAAGTCTTCATTTCTACTTATTATTGTTTTTCAATTACTTTTACTTCTACTGCTCCAGTATTTTTAAAGAATTCTACCGCTTGATCAGCATCTCCTTTTAAAGCTACTTCCATTAAAAAATGGTCATCAGTAGTTCTAACATCAGGATTTTCAGCCTTTTTAAATGGCCATAATCTACTTCTTAAAAAGAAAGTGATAACCATTAAGTGAGCAGCAAAAAATACTGTTAACTCAAACATAATAGGCACGAAAGAAGGCATATTTTGAATGTAGCTAAAACTTGGTTTACCACCGATATCCTGTGGCCAATCTACAATCATAATGTAATTCATCATAAATGTAGCGAAAGATAAACCACAAAGTCCATAGATAAAAGCACATATAGCTAATCTTGTTGGCGCTAATCCTAAAGCTTTATCTAGTCCGTGAACAGGAAATGGCGTATATACTTCTTCGATATGATGATGAGCAGCACGTGTTTTTTGCACTGCATCCATTAAGATGTCATCATCATTATATAATACATGTAAAACTTTTGTACTCATAATTATTAATGATTATGTGAATGGTTTCCGTTATCTCTTTCTCTCTTATAGTTATCACCAGATGATTTCAAAATTGTTTTTAATTCTGCTTGAGAAATCACAGGGAATGTTCTTGAATATAATAAGAACAATACAAAGAAGAAACCAATTGTTCCGATATAAATACCTGCATCAACAAACGTTGGTTGGAACATAGTCCATGAAGAAGGTAAGTAATCACGGTGTAATGATGTTACAATAATTACGAAACGCTCAAACCACATCCCGATATTAACTACAATCGAAATAATGAAAGAAGCCATAATTGAAGTACGAATCTTTTTAAACCACATAACTTGTGGAGAGATAACGTTACATGTCATCATTAACCAGTATGACCACCAGTAAGGTCCTGTAGCACGGTTTAAGAATGCATATTGCTCATACTCAACTCCAGAATACCAAGCTACCCATAACTCAGTGATGTAAGCAATACCTACAATAGAACCAGTAATCATAATAATGATGTTCATTAATTCAATATGTTGTATTGTGATGTACTCTTCTAAGTTTACCACTTTACGCATAATGATTAACAGTGTATTTACCATCGCGAATCCGGAGAAAATAGCTCCTGCAACGAAATAGGGAGGTAAAATTGTTGTATGCCATCCTGGAATAACAGAAGTAGCAAAGTCAAAAGATACAATAGTGTGTACAGATAATACTAACGGAGTAGCTAAACCTGCTAAAACTAAACATACCTCTTCAAAACGTTGCCAATCTTTTGCACGTCCACTCCATCCAAAAGATAAAATAGAATATACTTTTTTAGAGAATGGATTGATAGCTCTATCTCTTAACATCGCAAAATCAGGTAATAAACCAGTCCACCAGAAAACTAATGATACAGATAAATACGTAGAAATTGCAAACACGTCCCATAATAATGGTGAGTTAAAGTTAACCCACAATGATCCAAATTGGTTTGGCATAGGTAAAACCCAATAAGCTAACCAAGGACGTCCCATGTGAATAATTGGGAACAAACCTGCTTGAACAACCGAGAAGATAGTCATTGCCTCAGCAGAACGGTTAATTGCCATTCTCCATTTTTGGCGGAATAACAATAATACTGCTGAAATTAAGGTACCTGCGTGACCGATACCTACCCACCAAACGAAATTGGTGATATCCCAAGCCCATCCAACCGTTTTATTTAACCCCCAAGTTCCAATACCAGTGGTAATTGTATAAACCATACATCCTGCTCCCCATAAGAATGCAATTAAAGCAATAGTGAAAACTGTCCACCATTGTTTATTTGCTCTTGTTTCCACAGGTCTAGCAACATCTACCGATACATCGTGATAATTTTTATCACCAAGAACTAAAGGTTTTCTAATGGGTGCTTCGTAATGTGACGACATAATCCTTTATAATGTTTCTAATTAATAATATACTAAGAATTTCTAACTTTTACGTGGTAGAAAACATTTGGTTTTGTACCAATGTGCTCTAACAAATGATATCTTCTGTCGTCTTCTAATAATTTAGCTACTTCAGAATTTTTATCATTAATGTCTCCAAATTTCATTGAACCTGAAGTACAAGCTGCAGAACATGCTACTTCGAATTCGTCTGCACTTACTGTGCGTCCTTCGCGTTTCGCATTTAAAATAGTAGCTTGAGTCATTTGGATACACATAGAACATTTTTCCATAACTCCACGTGAACGAACGTTTACATCTGGATTTAATACCATACGTCCTAAATCATCATTCATATGATAATCAAACGCACTATTTTGAGAGTATAAGAACCAGTTGAAACGACGTACTTTATATGGACAGTTGTTTGCACAATAACGAGTACCTACACAACGGTTATATGCCATCTGGTTTTGTCCTTGACGACCATGTGAAGTTGCTGCCACAGGACAAACAGTTTCACAAGGAGCATGGTTACAGTGCTGACACATTACAGGTTGGAAAGCAACTTGCGGATTATCTGCTGGATGCTCTAAATCATGGTACGTTTTATAGTTTTCTGAGAACCCTTTTGCTTGATTCTTAACCTCTAAGTCTCCAGTAAATGAAGTTTCTGATGAATAATATCTATCGATACGTAACCAGTGCATATCGCGTGATCTTCTAACTTCATCTTTACCAACTACTGGTACGTTATTTTCTGCGTGACATGCAATTACACACGCTCCACATCCTGTACAAGAATTTAAGTCAATAGATAAATTAAAATGATGTCCGATAGAACGATCGAAAGATTCCCAAATGTCAACAGTTGAAGCTTCAACCATTTGGTGATCGATAGAAACATGTGGCTTGATATTCCAAACTTTAGCA
>DATGMV010000385.1:0-2532 GCA_035307185.1 Fermentimonas sp.
AAAAAATAATGAAATTACTTTGAATCTCATGTGTTTATTTTTGGTGAATACTGTCGATGAACAATCCTTACTTATAAAGTGAACCATAAATAGTGATCGAAGAGCACCGATTAATTATCACGACAAAAGTATGCTATAAAACATGATAATTCAAGAGAAGAGTGCTTTGAATTGTTAAAAGTAATGTTTATATTATAAAGAGTTGGCATAACTATCTGTTAATCAGCGGGTTGACGTTTTGTTAAAAAGACACAAATATGACTAACAACTACTTTTAAGATGTAAAGGAGTGTTTAAATGCGACGAATGGAAGCTCCCAATTGATTAAGACGCGCATCAATATTCTGATACCCACGATCAATCTGCTCAATATTGTGGATTACACTGGTTCCTTGAGCTGAAAGTGCTGCAATAAGTAGAGCCACACCTGCTCGAATATCTGGAGAAGTCATTACGCTTGCACGAAGTTTTGTACGTTGATTATTCCCAATTACTGTGGCGCGGTGAGGATCGCAAAGAATAATCTGAGCGCCCATATCTATAAGTTTATCAACAAAAAAGAGCCGACTTTCAAACATTTTTTGATGAATAAGCACACTTCCTTTCGCTTGGGTAGCCACAACCAAAAAAATACTTAAAAGATCAGGGGTCAATCCAGGCCATGGAGCATCTGCAATAGTCATAATGGAACCATCTATGAAGGTCTCAATTACATATTCGCTCTGTGCTGGTATATATATATCCTCCCCGATCACTTCAATTTCAATACCCATTCGTTCAAATGTCAGAGGAATAACACCCAATTCATTAGGTGCAGCATTTTTAATAGTAATCTCGCTTTGTGTCATGGCAGCCATGCCGATAAAACTCCCCACCTCAATCATGTCAGGTAAGATGGTGTGTTGACAACCATGAAGAGAGGTAACCCCATTTATAGTAAGCAAATTTGATCCAATACCAGAGATTTTTGCGCCCATACTGTTGAGCATTTTACAGAGCTGCTGAAGGTAGGGCTCACAAGCAGCATTGTAGATAGTAGTAATTCCTGACGTAAGCACTGCTGCCATCACAATATTTGCAGTACCCGTCACCGATGCTTCATCCAAAAGCATATAAGCACCTTTGAGAGATTTTGCATCTACACTGTAAAATATCTCATCGGGATTGTATTCAAAGCGAGCCCCCAACTTTTCAAACCCATAAAAATGAGTGTCCAAGCGACGTCGCCCAATTCTGTCGCCTCCTGGTTTTGGAAAATAAGCCCTTCCAAATCGTGCTAACAAAGGACCCATAATCATAATGGATCCTCGTAGTGAAGAAGCTTTTTTACGAAAATTTTTAGTTTGAAGATACTCCAAGTTAATTTCAGAAGCAGTAAATGAGCAAATATTAGGGGATTCTCTATGCACAGTTACACCCATTTCAGACAAAAGCTGAATCAAATTATTCACATCTAAAATATCGGGGATATTTTTAATGGTAATTGTCTCAGAAGTCAGAAGCGTTGCACATATTACCTGAAGAGCCTCATTTTTGGCACCCTGTGGAATGATCTCGCCTTTCATCGGACAAGATCCCTTAATCTCAAAACTGCTCATGAAAAGTTGATTGTTTACTTAATAACTTCTTCTAAGATAGATATTAATTTCTGGTTTTTCGAACGAAAGGACGTTTCCTCGGGCGATTAGTGATTGAACCACGTCTTGTTTCTCTAACTTCTGGACCTTTCACCAAGTTTATATCAACTTTCAATTTTCCTTTAGATAAGTTGTAGATGTCGTTTTGGATACGCTCATCGGTTGCATGATCTTTGTTCCAGTTAAAGAGTGACTTTCGCATATGATTGGCCAAAAGAGTGATAAGATGATCTCTAAGCTCTCCTTCTTCCATTTCAACGGCCTTGGCCACCATCTCTTCAGTAAGTCGTCCATAATGGCGAAAAGCCATCCTATTCTCACTGTAGGGGACACGTTCAGGTTTGCTATGAAAGTTTTCACGTTCGGGAAGGGTGTACGGAAAGTCTATATCCAACTGAAAGTCAGACATAATCGCCAAGTGATCCCATAACTTATGTTTAAAATCACTGACATCGCGAAGATGAGGAAAAAGGTTACCCATAACTGTAACTATTGCATCAGCTGCTCGAGTTCTCTCGTCACGATCTTCAATAGTCATTGCATAATCAACCATCTGATGAATATGTCGTCCGTACTCGGGCAACACAAGTGGTTTAAGTTGTGAATTGTAATTCATTAATTGAAATATGATTTTATAAAAAATTTACTCAAGTAATTTCTCTTTTCAGAAAGGTAAGAAACTGATAACTAAGGAAGAGAGAAATCGAAGATAACTTATATTGCCTCAAAACTACTCTAATATTTTTAGTTTGGCAAATTTTAACAGCAATTGTTTATCTCCAGCGTTTTTAAATGATACTGTGGCCTTTACATTGGGGGACTCCCCTTCCAGTGCAACTACCTCTCCCTGTCCGAATCGTGCGTGCTCCACCACTGAGCCGACTTTCACGCCCAA
>DATGMV010000386.1:0-5078 GCA_035307185.1 Fermentimonas sp.
GGAACAGTGTCGAATCCTAAATTTGCAGCTTCCTGAATATCCTGTTTAATCTCATATGAGAACTGATCACTCTGAAGCATAGCAAGAATTTCATCTTGTTCCAAACCTACCTCTTTGCCTGTTTCAATAAGAAAATCCCAATCGCTGTAATCTTTTGCATCTTCAAAATATGCTTTTGAAAGTTTTGCAAGTACTGTGCTGTCCATTCCTTTCTTAGCAGCTAACTTAATTAGTCTGTGTGCATCGTGAGTGTTTGCAGCAATTGCATTTGTAAGATTGAATTTTACACCGGCATCATCAGACAGTTTCTTAAGATTGTCATACATGCTTTTGATACCCTCTTCGGGATATCCTACACTATTAATAAGGTATTCTTTTACCGGGTATCCATTCCCTTTATCCGGTAGATCGGGATTAAGTTGAAATGCTTTCCACTCAAGCTCAATTTTATCTGCGTGGTCAAATTGCCTAAGTGCTTTCTCATAATGTATTTTGCCAATGTAGCAATATGGACACATAATATCTGTCCATACTTCCACTTTCATTTTATCTTGTTTCATATTAATAAGTTCTCTGTTTTTTAACTACAATCTAATTAAACAACTTGTATAAGTTTTTGTTTAAAAGCAAGCCCTTGTCGCAAAAATTGACAAGGGCTTAAATAATATATTTTTGACAATTATGAATAATAAAATTAATTCATAATCTTTTCGCTCTCCTGTTTAATTACAATCTTTTGATTCTCATTATCGAAATCTACTAGAACAGTATCACCCTCTTTCAGGTTGCTTGCAATAATCTTCTCTGCCAGTTCGTCTTCTATATACTTTTGTATTGCACGCTTTAGTGGACGAGCACCAAACTGAATGTCATAACCTTTATTGGCAATAAACTCTTTTGCCGGTTCAGAAAGTATAACTTTGAATCCAAGATCTCCAATTCTTTTGAAAAGACCTTCAAGCTCAAGATCAATAATTTGAAATATAGACTCTTTGCTTAGTTGGTCAAACATAACAATATCATCAACCCTGTTGATAAACTCGGGAGCGAAAGCCTTAGTAAGTGCTTTTTGAATTACACCCCTTGAGTATTCAACATCACTCACATCGTTATTAGTTCTAAACCCTACACCTCTTCCAAAATCTTTTAGTTGTCTTGTACCAATGTTAGAGGTCATTATTAAAATAGTATTTCGGAAGTCGATCTTTCTGCCAAGACTGTCAGTAACGTGACCTTCATCCATAATCTGTAGTAGAATATTGAACACATCGGGGTGAGCTTTTTCTACCTCATCAAGCAGTACTACAGAGTAGGGGCGTCTACGTACTTTCTCGGTAAGTTGTCCACCCTCTTCATAACCCACGTATCCGGGAGGGGCTCCAACAAGTCGAGACACATTAAATTTTTCCATATACTCACTCATATCAATGCGTATGAGATTTTCGTGAGAATCAAACAAGAATTCAGCCAGTTTTTTAGCAAGATGAGTTTTCCCAACCCCTGTTGGTCCGAGAAACATAAAAGTACCAATTGGCTTGTTAGGATCTTTAAGTCCTACACGATTACGCTGTATAGCCCGCACAATTTTATCAACTGCTTCGTCCTGCCCAATAACCTTGCTTTTGAGTAGATCCTTCATTTGCAGTAGTCTCTGACCTTCTGCCTGGGCAATTCTTTGTACAGGAACATTAGAAATCATTGCAACAACTTCTGCAATTTTTTCCTCGTCGACAATTTCAGGTTTCTCTTTAATCTCTTTCTGCCAACGCTCTTCTTCTGCTTCAAGAGCAAGAAGTAGTTGACGTTGTTTATCTCTAAAACTTGCTGCCAGTTCATACTTCTGAGCCTTAACTGCATCAGTTTTTTGCTGCTCAACCTCTTTTAGTTCATTTTCTAAATGTTCAATAGTTTCAGGTATTACAATATTCGAAATATGAACCCTTGCCCCTGCTTCATCAAGAGCATCTATAGCCTTATCAGGGAATGTGCGGTCTGAAACGTATCTATCGGTCAGCTTAACGCATGCCTGTAGAGCTTCATCTGTATATCTAACATTATGGTGATCTTCGTATCTTTCCTTTATGTTACGAAGTATTTGAAGAGTCTCTTCAGGTGTAGTAGGATCCACCACTACTTTCTGGAAACGTCTCTCAAGTGCACCATCTTTCTCAATATTCTTGCGATATTCATCTAAAGTGGTTGCTCCTATACATTGTATTTCTCCTCTTGCAAGTGCAGGCTTTAACATATTAGCTGCATCAAGAGAGCCTGCAGCACCACCTGCACCCACAATAGTGTGAATCTCATCAATAAAGAGTATGATGTTAGGATTTTTTGAAAGCTCATTTAAAATTGCCTTGATACGTTCTTCAAACTGTCCTCGATATTTAGTGCCGGCTACTATAGATGCCATATCTAAAGCAATCACTCGTTTGTCGAAAAGTGCACGTGAAACCTTTTTCTGGTTTATACGCAATGCCAGACCATCTACAATTGCCGATTTGCCTACACCAGGATCTCCAATTAACACAGGGTTGTTTTTTTTACGTCTACTCAGAATTTGAGCAATACGCTCTATCTCTTTTTCGCGACCTACTACCGGATCCAAGCGGTTCTCCAAAGCAGCTCTTGTAATATCTGTGCCGAAGTTGTCGAGTACGGGTGTATCGGAGGTTGTATTTTTGTTTTGTGAAGCTGCACCCTGTCCGCCTCCCGGGTTGAACGATTTCTGATTCATTTCATCATCATCATCATCGGTGAAATTAGCACCTGAGGTTGGTGTGTTAGTATCAGCATCAGTTTTATTCTCTACGATACTCTTAATATACATGAATGTACTTGCATAGTCAAGTTGAAACTGTTTTAGTATATCATATATAAGTGTATTTTTTTCTTTTAGGAGTGCAAGTAAAATGTGTTCTGTATCCGTCTCGGTACTTTTAGTTAATCGAGCTTCAAGAATACTCATTTTAAGAGCTTTCTCAGTATTTTTATTTATAACGAGTTCGTTTGTACCTTCATATGGCTCTTGAACCGACCTAACATGAGAATCAATATAATCCTTTAATGTGCTTAGGTCTATATCAAAATCCTGAAGAACTTGTATGGCTACACCATCGCCATCGCGAAGAATGCCTAACATCAGGTGCTCAGGACCAATATAATTGTTCTGAAGACGACCGGCTTCTTCTCTGCTGTATGCCATAATATCTCTTACTCGCTGTGAAAAGTTATTATCCATTATTTTCCCTTCTTTTTGCAATGTATTGACTACAAATATAAACTTTTATTTTTAATCGACTAATTTATTAAATAATATTGTCGATACATTTTAAGCTGTATAAGTGCAAATATGGTGCCAAACAAAAAATGGGTTATAATCGCTTTCTTTTTAAAACTATCCAAACGATCATGGGAGCACCAAATAGAGCGGTAACTGCATTGATAGGTAGTGTTCTGTTATTAATAGGAATTTGAGATATAACATCACATACAAGCATTAGTATGCTACCAAGCAGTATGGTGGCGGGCATAATAGTTTTATGATTTACAGTTCTGAAAAATGCTCTTGCAAAATGAGGAATGACAACACCTACAAAAGCAATAGGTCCGGTAAATGCAGTTACTGCTCCAGTAATAACTGCTGCTATTGTAATGATCATAATGCGAGCTCTTTTAATATTAACTCCCGAGCTGATAGCGTAATTTTCACCTAAGAGTAGACTATTTAAGGTCTTCTGAAGTATAAATGTGAGTAAAATACCAATTATGACAATCGCAAGCAGTAAAGGTAATTTCTCATTTGTAACGTTTCCAAGACTACCAAAAGTCCAGGTTACAAATACTTTAAGTGAGTCAGGGTCTGCAAAACTTTGAAGTATTGTTATTAACGAGCTTGCCACATAACCAAAAATCATCCCCAATACGAGAATAGTTATTGAATCTTTGATGCGCGACGAAACAGATAAAATCAGCAACAACACACCTGCTGCACCTGCAATTGCTGCAACAATCTGAGCCATGTTGCCCAATGATTGTATAATTGGATAAATTGCAGTTCCACTAAACATTGTAAGGATAGCAACGCCTAATCCTGCTCCAGCACTAACACCCAAAACATCCGGACCGGCAAGAGGGTTTCTAAAAAGTGTTTGCATAAGTAAACCTGAAACAGCAAGTGCGGCTCCGGCAATAACAGCTGTGATAGCTTTAGGGAGTCGGTAATTTCTTATAATCTCATCTATGATTTCATTTCCCGAGCTCCCAAAAAGTGCAAGCCAAGCCTCCTTTACAGATATAGTAGCATTCCCCGTAAAAATATCGCAGATAAATGCAACAATAAGTAGTAGAATTAAAAATAAAAATATAGTTGTTTGTTTCTTCAATGAAATAACTAATTGAGTGGTTTAATATAGCTAAAAGTATAATCAGGCAATAACTCCGGATAAGCAGCTTTTACAATATCAGACAATATTAAGTCGGGATAGGCAATAGCACTCTCGAAGTAATCGTTTCCACCTGTTGGTGTTATCCGATTGTGATTATTATATACTTGCCTCTTTTTTACCGGATCTAAAAGTGTGTATTTATTGTCCTTTTCAGCCAACTGCTCATAAGTATCGGCTTCACACCCAAACCAAATATCGGCATTGTTAAACTGTGTTAGAACAGATTCTATATCGAGTCCAATACTACCTCTCTGATTATTGTTTGCGTATAGATATTCGAGACCGGCGTCTTTAAAAAGAGCTGCATTAAAGCTGTCTCCACCGGGTAAATACCATGTACCCTGAAAGTTATCTCCTGCAAGAACGGATTTGCGTTTGTCTATTCCGGTAACTTCTTCCTTTATAGAGATGTATCTTCTTTCTATTTCATTAAACATTGAGTCGGCCAACTCTCTTTTATCATAAAAAGCCGCAATCATCTTTATCCATTCGGCCTTAGCAAGAGGGGTATTCTCCATCCATTCCAAAGAATATATTACAGGTATTCCTGCTTTTATAATCCTTTCACTATAACTGTCAATTTGTGCATATGCCGAACTAATAACTGCATCGGGACTAAGTTCTATAGTT
>DATGMV010000387.1:0-2427 GCA_035307185.1 Fermentimonas sp.
AGTTGCAATAGATGATCTACAACGAACTATTGCGGAAAAAACAGATATGAAGAGTTTATTAAAAAAACTATCAGTATAAAAAACCACCATAATGAAAAAACTATTTCTATTAGGTATTTCTTTATTCACCCTATTACTCATTACTTCATGCGAAGATGAAAATGAGACTGTTGATAGTGAATGGAGATTAGAAAACGAAGCTAAATTCGCATCAATTACCACCGACCCTGAATACACAAAACTGAATTCGATTTCAGGCAACGGTCATGTTATGTACAAAGTAATTGAAACGGGTGACGGTGACAGATCTCCATATTTCACAGAGCAAGTTAAGATTCTATATACAGGATGGTTCAAAAGAGATTGGGACAAGGATAACACATATGAAGACGATAAAGGCAACTACATTATTAATAAAATAATTTTTGACACAACGTCAAAAAGTAACATCGCAAGAACGTTTAATGTCAAAGAAGTAGTGGATGGATTTTCTACAGCACTTCAACATATGAAAGAAGGCGATAAGTGGGAAGTATGGATACCTTGGAATCTTGGATATCTACAATCTGGAAACGGTTCAATACCCGGTTACACTACATTGGTTTTTGAAATTGAACTAGTTGAAATTGTAGAGTGACAATTTATCATAGACTCAATAAAAGCTGCTCAATTGCTCCCCTAACCTGAGCACGTGTTCCATTAAACTTGTTTATCATTATTGAAAAGGCATATTTTTTATTACCATCAATAAGGTAGCCTGCATAACATTGTACACCACCAATACTGCCGCTTTTGGCAAATATCTTGCCATTATATTTAGTATTAGTCATAAAGGCTCTAAGGGTACCTTCCTGACCCGCTTTGGGCAGTGAGTATACAAAAGCATCGCTATATCTGCTGTCATTATACATATATGACAGCAGTTCTGTTAAGAACTGTGGACTCACAGCATTTTGAGGTGCAAGACCACTCCCATCATACATCTGCAAAGAAGAGTTATCAACACCTTTACTGTTCCAGAATTCTCCTAAATACTCAATAGCTTCATCGAGTGCATTATCATAAATACTTTTACTAACATTACTGCCAATTGTGCGTAAAACATGCTCGGCGTAATGATTGTTGCTTTCCACATTTATCTCTCTAATGATCTCTTTTAAAGGGCGTGACAATTGAGTAAATACAGACTGACCAATCTTGTAAGCAGGTTTTACATTCAAAGGGGTACATTTACCTAAAAGATAATCCTCCCTTGCGGTTTTAACTTCACCTATATTATACCCCTCTTTCTTAAGATAATCAGCTAAAGTTTCACCTAAAAGTAATCCGGGATCCGGTATATCACCTTTTATACTAAATGAAGATTTTCCTCCCGGTATATTTCCTCTAATTGCTCTATAATAGGAAAATGGAGCACCGTATATATAACCGTTATCACGACCGGTATTATTAAGTGTTAGCTCATTACTAAATGTGAGACCTTTAATTTCTGGCTCTGTTCTCAAAATAACAGGGCATTTGTTTCTATCTGTAGTATTTAAAAAGAGCTTGTAGCTATTGTCAAATATACTCACTCCATAAGATCCTGAAGCATAATAATTTCCCATATCAATCCAGGTCCATTCGGGAGAAACACCATCATAACCAAATAGATTATCAACCACATAAATAGAATATTGACTATTTTTTGAGAGAGTTCTATTTAGCTGCTGCACACTATTTACAAAAAACACATTAGAACTTTCACTAAACACTTCACTCCCCAAAGTTGGATCGCCTGAACCGATTACCAATATGCGCAATGGATCGTTGGCGTCAAATGCTACATCAGTTCTGTATCTATAATTATCGCCCAAACTCTCGAGTGCAGTAGCCGTTGTAATAAGTTTCAACACAGAGGCAGGTGTGAGCGATTTATCGGCATTATAAGAAACAACATTTTTTCCGTTTGCAATATCCACTACAGAAATACCTACCGATGCGTGCTTCAAAGCAGGGTTATTTAATACCTGTTGCACTGCTGGTTGCGAATATGAAACAAAGCTCACAAAAATTAATAGTGTCGAAAGAAAAGTTTTTAGCATCTTGATATTTTAATAAGTAAAATCTTAATTAAAGCCTTATAAAGCTAAGTAATTCTCTAATTATAAAAAATAATAGTTCATCAATTATAACCATAGGAGTTCAATTATAATCTTAATAGTTACGTTATAAACTCAATAGTTCATCTACTCTGACAAACTCATAATCTCTTTTTTTCAACTCTGTAATTAAATCATCCAACCGATCATAAAGTTTATCTGTACGTTTTGGATCAGTACCTATATGAATCAATAAAATAAAACCATTCAATCCATCTACATCATTCTCTTCGAATTCGAGTATATTATTATAAATAACCTCTGAAGACCGATAGTTACTCATCTC
>DATGMV010000388.1:0-3120 GCA_035307185.1 Fermentimonas sp.
CCATTGCATAGTCAGAAGATCTCGAATTCAGCTCATTAAAATAAACACCTAGTTCATTTATATTATACGTTTTCCAGAACTCAAGGTTTGCACTACCCTGCAATAGGTTTCTCACACGTTCTGGTTCTGTAATACCCGGCAACTCTACTAAAATACGTTCTGCACGATCAAGTCGTTGAATATTTGGTGCAACCACACCAAAACGGTCTATACGTGTTGCCAAGACGTTAAAAGAGTTATTGGCAACACTTGCAAGCTCTTCACGAAGGACGGTTATTACTTGAGCATTTGTTGCGTTAGGGTTAACTCTTCCACCCATAGTTATGCTATATATATTAGCTAACCTTCCATCAGGATTTATCCTCTCGTAATTTTGTTGGAAAAGAGATATAAAATCCGATGCACTACCACGACGGTTCTGCTGAACGGTTTCTCTCAGTGCCTGATTAAATTGAGGATCATCGGTATTGGCAAGAGAGGAAAGTACTTGTGCTGCTTCAATTTCTAAAACAACGTTCATACCTCCCTTCAGGTCAAGTCCAAGACCAATCTCTCTTTCACGAACCTGTTTGAGTGTGTAATTTAAGAAAACCTTTTCGGTAGATAGTGAATCAAGATATTGATTCTTAAGGGCTAAGTCTCCATTTGCGTATTGATCCGCTTTCTTATTGTATTGTCTTCCTATAAATGTAAACGATAGGTAAAACAAACAAATTGCAGTTAGGATAATACTGAAAACTCTAATGAATCCTTTGTTTTGCATTTCAATATTACTTTATTATTATAATTGTTTATTATCAGGTTATTAACACAAAGACTAATTAAAAAATTAAGGCATACTTAGTGCCTTATTCTTTAGAGCCTGCAAATATACGTTTTTTTTATCTTTTTAAGAACAATATCACCGGATTATTTTTTTAAATGATCCGGTGATAAAATTATAAGAAAGTATCAGATACTATTCTGATTTATTAATCAATAAAGCCTCTATTTCGCAGTAAATGTTTAGGATCAGGGTCCGCGCCTCGGAATTTTCTATATAATGTCATCGGATCTTCCGAGTTACCCTTCGATAAGATATTATCACGGAAAAGTTTTGCTGTTTCTTTATCGAACACACCCTTTTCCTCAAATGCTTGAAAAGCATCTGCATCTAACACCTCAGCCCAAAGATATGCGTAGTATCCTGCAGAGTACCCACCACTAAAGATATGTGAAAAATATGTACTCCTGTAGCGTGGTATAATCTCTTCAATCAAACCTATCTTTTCCATTGCATTTTTCTCAAACTCACGAACATCTAAATCAACCTGTTTCGTAAGTGTATGATAATTCATATCAAGTAATGCAGCAGCTACAAGTTCTGTTGTATTAAAGCCCATATTGAAGTTAGCTGCTCTGTTTATTTTTTCTATTAATTCATCAGGAATTGTCTCTCCTGTTTCATAATGTTTAGCATAAAGTTTAATCACTTCAGGATGAAATGCCCAATGTTCCATAATCTGAGAAGGCAATTCAACAAAATCACGCGAAACGCTTGTACCTGCCAAACCCGAATAATTTACATCTGAAAGCATTCCATGTAAAGCGTGTCCAAACTCGTGGAAAAGAGTTTCAACCTCATCAAGAGTTAGAAGTGATGGAGTATCGTCTGTGGGACTTGTAAAATTACCTACATTATAAATAATTGGTCTTATGTTCTCACCATCCAAGACTTGCTGACCTCTAAAACTACTCATCCATGCTCCTGCTCTTTTGCTATCTCGTGGAAAATAATCTGTGTAGAATACAGCAAGATGCGAACCGTCGCTATCAACAACTTCATAAACCTCCACTTCAGGGTAATAAAGAGCAACATTGTCGAGTTTTTTGAAAGTCAAGCCAAACAACCTGTTTGCAACTTCAAACACACCTTCACGAACATTCTCCATTTTAAAATATGGCTTGGTTTCCTCTTCGCTCAAACTATATTTCTGTTCACGAAGTTTTTCGGTATAGTACCACCAGTCCCAAGAAGCAAGTTTAAAATCACCCCCTTCAGCATCAATCAACTTTTGAAGTTCCGCTGCTTCAGCTTTAGCTTGTGGCAGTGCATACTCCCAAAGCTCGTTAAGCAGTCTGTACACATTATCTGGAGTTTTTGCCATATTGTCATCAAGAATGAAATGCGCGTGCGACTCATATCCAAGTAAATTGGCTTTCTCAATTCGAAGATTAACTATGCCATTAATAACTTCTTTATTGTCGTTATCATTATCGTTATCAGCACGCATATACATAGCTTTATAAAGCTGTTCTCTTAGATCACGATTATCAGCATACTGTAAAAATGGCAACCAACTGGGCTTTTGCAAACCAAACACCCATTTACCCTCTTCATTTGCTGCATTAGCTATCACACTAGCAGGAAGACCCGATAGATCTTCTTCGTTATCAATAACCAATTTGTAATCGTTTGTCTCCTTAAGCAAATTGTTCCCAAACTTCAGTGTTAAGCTAGATAACTCTTTATTTATCTCACGAAGTCTTTCTTTATCTGCTTCATTTAGCATAATACCCGAACGAACAAAACTCTTGTAATACTCGTCCAGTAAACGACTTTGCTCAGTTGTAAGATTCAAGTTGACAGAATTGTCGTGAACAGCTTTTATTCTCTTAAACAAATCTTCATTAAGATAAATATTATCGCTATGTGCCGAAAGCAAGGGCGATAATTCCTCTGCTAAAGCGTTCATTTTATCATCTGTGTTTGTACCACGTAATCCATAGAATACGCGAGAAACACGAGATAGAGTTTTGCCACTATTATCAAGAGCCACAATAGTATTTTCAAAAGTAGGCTCTTCAGTATTATTAATTATTGCTTCAACCTCTTCGGTTTGTTGTTCCATCCCTGCTAAAAAAGCGGGCTTATAATCCTCAAAAGTAATTTGATCAAATGGGGGAGTTCCAAAAGGAGTATCATATTCAGTCATAAAGATGCTCCCATGATCACCACTTTTTTGGGATTCATTACATGCAATTAATGTCATAAATGCGATTAAAATAAATAAAATCTTTCTCATTAAAATTCGAATTTTATAATGTGATAATTAATACAATTCATCACTATTTTTATAT
>DATGMV010000389.1:0-6430 GCA_035307185.1 Fermentimonas sp.
AATGATTATAGAGCTTCAATAACAACTGTTGCTAATGCAGTAGTAGACAATGATGGGAGGTCGAACTTAAGTGCAATGCCGATAGCTCCGATTTCTCGTTTCGATAGATTTGAAAAAGAAATATTGAGATATGTGGTTAGATATGGAAACTTTCCAATTTATCAAAAATTTGAAACCCGTAAACGAAAAGATGGTAAAAGTGTTATAGAAGAGGAAATATTAATTGAGGAGGGTCCGGGTGTTACCGAATTTGTTCATTTTGATCTTGATCGCGATAATATAACATTTACAAATGAGTTGTACCGGTTGATGTTTGAAAAGGCAGTTGAGCATTTAAATGATAAGGATTTTAATTCTGCGCAGTTTTTCCTTCACTTCCCAGACCAAAGAGTAAGTAAACTCGCTTCCGATCTGCTAAGCGATAGGTACCAGTTGAGTAACATACACTCGAAGATTTTAGGTGAAGAGGTTGGTGATAAAAGTTCGCGTTTATTAGAACAAAATCATTTGAGTAGTTATGTACCCCGTGCAACTACTGAGCTGAAGAATGCTTACTTGCTTAAGAAAATTGATGAGATTAAAAAAGAATTGAAATCGAGTAAGGACGATAATTATATCGAACTTATAACACAATTGCAACAGCTTCAGGAGGTAAAGAGAATTTTAGCTAAAGAGCTTGGCGAAAGAATAGTACTTAAATATTAAAATATGTATTTAGAAACACATGATGTTGTAAAGCAGTATTCAAATCATTTGGCTTTAAACCGAGTGAATATTGAAGTTCCGCGAGGTACGGTGTTCGGTCTACTTGGTCCGAATGGAGCAGGAAAAACCACTCTTATTAGAATAATTACAAGAATTACCGCACCCGATAGCGGTGGGGTAATCATTGATGGCAGACCTTACCGGAAGGATGATATTTACAATATTGGTTATATGCCTGAGGAGCGCGGTCTATACAGGAAAATGAAAGTGGGCGAACAGGCTATGTACCTTGCTCAGCTTCGTGGTATGTCTAAAAAAGAAGCTCATCATCAACTAATGATATGGTTCAAAAGATTTAATATAATGGATTGGTATAACCGTAAGGTAGAGGAGCTGTCGAAAGGTATGCAGCAGAAGGTTCAGTTTATATCTACTGTTATTCACAATCCCGATATGCTCATTTTTGATGAGCCATTTAGTGGTTTTGATCCGGTTAATACAGAAATAGTGAAAAATGAGATGCTTCGCCTGAAGGATGAAGGTAAAACAATTATTCTTTCTACCCACAACATGGGTTCTGTAGAAGAGCTTTGCGATAATATTGCTCTTATACATAAGTCACAGGTTATACTCAAAGGTAATGTTTATAATATTAGGAAGGATCACCGACTTAATATATTCCGTTTTCGTCTTATGGGAGATGATTTTGATTTAAGTCATCCCTCTTTTGAACTGCTTTCTATAGAGAAGTATCATGAGTTTGTTGATTTAAGAATAAAGAAACTTGAAGGAATTAGCAACAACGATTTGGCAAAACTGATTTTCGACAGATATGATGTGGTAAGCTACGAAGAGGAGTTGCCAACTATGAATGATATCTTTATTAATTCTGTAACACAATAGTAAGATGAATAGATTAGGATTAGTTATACAACGAGAATATCTTACAAGGGTAAGGAAGAAGTCATTTATAGTTCTCACCATACTAATGCCGTTTTTAATGGTAGCATTGTCAATTGTGCCTCTTTGGCTGTCTACCTTAAATGATGGAGATGTGAAAAATGTTGCAGTCATTGATGATACAGGTATTTATGCTCCACTACTAGAATCGAACGATCAGTATACGTTTCAGATTATAGGAGATGGTAATCAGCAAGATCTTAAGGTAGGAAGAGAATTGTTTGCAATACTACATATAACAGATGATTTGAGTAAGAGGTCGGGTGCCGTTTCTATTACTTCAGAAAAACAGACACCGCTTGATTTGCAAACTATGATTCAGGGAATACTTAATGAAAAGGTAACTGAACAGAAGCTCGACGAACTTACTGCGGAGGGAGGTGTGAACAGTGAGGCAATAAGAAGTGTAAGAAGTATTATAGAAAAGGGTGGAGGTGTGTCCTTGCGAACGCTAAGAATGGGCGATGACGGTAGTGTGAAAGAGTCTTCCACAGAGTTAGCCACAGTCATTGGAATGTTATTTACCGTTCTAATTTATATGTTCATTTTAATGTATGGAAATATGGTTATGCAGGCTGTACTTGAAGAGAAGAAAAGTAGAGTAGTGGAGGTTATGGTGTCTTCTGTGAAACCTGTTAACTTGCTTATTGGTAAGATTGTTGGGATTGGATTAGTAGGACTTACTCAGTTGTTAGTGTGGATTATAATGACTTCTGTTCTAATGGCAGGAGTGTCACTGTTTATTGCCTCACCCGAACAGGCCGCAGCAATGTCTTCTGAGATGGGTGGTTTTGATATAGAGGGAATTATGAATACTGTAATGTCAGTTAATTGGGCAGAGATAATTATTTATTTTGTTTTATTCTTTATCGGTGGATATATTTTGTATGCGTCGATATTTGCAATGTTTGCTTCAGCTGTAGATAGCGAAGAAGACACAACTCAGTTTATGACTCCAGTTACACTTGTAATTGTTTTTGCTTTTTTTGCAGGATTCTACAGTGTTAGTAACCCTGATGGTCCCCTTGCATTCTGGACTTCTCTAATACCTTTTACTTCTCCCATTGTAATGATGGTTAGAATTCCTTTTGGAATACCTTTCTGGGAAATATTACTTTCACTTGTTTTGCTTTACGGCTCTTTTATTCTTATTTCAATTGTTGCTGCCAAGGTTTATAGGGTAGGTATTCTTATGTATGGTAAGAAGCCGAGTATTAAAGAAATGATAAAGTGGATTACGTATAAATAAACATTATGGTCTCTAAATGCGTAAAAATAAAACAAAAAGATATATATTTGCAGAAATAATAATCAATTAGCTAATTGATTAATTAGCTTTTCTTTTTATATAATCTTAGAACACTTGCCCTGATTTTATGGAATCACGCAGGTGTTTTTTTTATTTTAAGAATATGAAATTTGAAAAAATGCAAGCAGCAGGTAATGATTATATCTATGTGAATCTATTTGAGGAGAAAGTGGATAACCCGGCTGTGTTATCAAAAAAATTAAGTAACCGCAACTTTGGTGTAGGTAGCGACGGACTTGTACTTATCGGTCCTTCTGATATAGGAGACTATTTTATGCATATGTTTAATGCCGACGGAAGTGAAGGTATGATGTGTGGGAATGCAGCCCGTTGTGTTGGTAAGTATTTATATGAAAGAGGTCTTACAAAAAACAGAGAAATTGATTTAAATACTAAATCGGGGATAAAACATTTGTCGTTGTATGTAAGTGGTAAAAGCAATACCGTAGATTTAATAAAAGTAGATATGGGTACGCCCGATATGTATCATTTTTCACTAAATAGTATGATTGATTACCCTGTAACGATTGGAGATCATACGTATAAAATTACATATGTGTCTATGGGAAACCCACATGCTGTTATTTTTGTGAATGATATTGAAAATTTAGAAATAGAGAAAATTGGTCCCATGATTGAGTTTTTAGATTATTTCCCCGACCGTGCAAATGTGGAGTTTGTGGAGGTTGTAGATTTAGATAATTTGAAAATAAGGGTTTGGGAGAGAGGTAGCGGTGAAACTTTGGCTTGCGGTTCAGGTGCTTGTGCTGCAGTTGTTGCAGGTGTTGTAACAGGCAGAAGTGGACCAATTGTTTCTGTAAGTCTAAAAGGTGGAGTACTTGAAGTTGAATGGGACAAAACTACCAATCGGGTTTACCTTACAGGAGATGCTCACTTCGTTTTTAAAGGGGAGGCCTATTAAATTTTGAATTTTAAATTAATTATAAATATAACCTATGTTCAAATTAAATGAAAACTATTTACAATTAAATCAAAGTTATCTGTTTAGTAAAATTACCAAGAAAGTTGATGATTTTATTAATACAAATCCAGATGCTGAAATTATCAGACTGGGTATAGGTGATGTTACACGTCCTCTGCCTGCAACAGTTATAAATAACATGCATAAAGCTGTTGAAGAAATGGCTGTCAAAGAGACCTTTAGGGGGTATGGCCCCGAGCAGGGATATGGCTTTCTTCGAGAAAAGATTGCTGAGATTGATTTTAAGAAAAGAGGTATTAATATAGATGCAGATGAGATTTTTGTAAGCGATGGCTCAAAGAGTGATACTGGAAATATTGGGGATATATTAGGTGATAGTAATACTATTGGTATTACCAACCCTGTGTATCCTGTTTATCTCGATACAACAATTATGCGGATAGGTAAGACAGAACAGATAAAATTACTGGTGTGTAATGAAGAGAATAATTTTTTACCCGAGATTCCAACTGAGCCTATTGATGTTGTATATCTTTGTTATCCCAACAATCCAACCGGTACAGTAATGAACAAGATAGAACTTAAGAAATGGGTCGACTGGGCATTGAGTAATGATAGTCTGATTTTATATGATGCAGCATATGAATCTTTTATAAACGACACAGAAGTTCCAAGAAGTATTTTTGAAATAGCAGATGCCGAGAAATGTGCTATAGAGTTTCGCTCTTACTCAAAGAATGCAGGTTTTACCGGATTGAGATGCAGTTATACTGTAGTGCCTAAGGCTTTAAAAGCAAAGGCTCAAGGAGGTGAGTGTGTAAGTATGAACATGTTATGGGGAAGGCGACAGTCAACAAAATTCAATGGTACCCCATATATTGTTCAAAGAGCTGCAGAGGCAATTTACTCTTCTGAAGGACAAAAGGAGGTTAATGATTTAGTATCATATTATATGAATAATGCAAGAGCAATTCGGAATGGTTTATTAGCTAAAGGTATGACAGTCTATGGTGGTGATAATGCCCCTTATATTTGGCTAAAATGCCCTGATGGTATCGACTCTTGCACATTCTTTGATGAATTACTTAATAAATGCCACATTGTTGGTACTCCCGGTGTTGGATTTGGATCTGCCGGTGAAGGCTACTTTAGACTAACTGCATTTAATAGTCATGAAAAGACAGAGGAAGCAGTTAGTAGGATGAATACCAACTTGTAGTTACTTCTATCTAATATTTTTGTTAATTGTTATAAGTTTTAGGTATGGAATTGCAAGTTAGTAATATCTATCTTTGCTAATTGAATTTAAACTTATAAGCCACAATAATCAAGACCGGTGAAACAATTCTCCCGGTCTTTGATTTTTTATGGTGTTTGCTTGATTAAAAAATGGAGGTTGTTTGAGAGTTCTCATTCTTATAATAATATTGACTGCACTTGCTGTAATTTCTCTGTTTGTGGGCGTTGCAGATATCACTTTAACTGATATTATAAACCTAAAGGTTGATAAGTTAGAGTTGATTATGATCAGTCGAATTCCACGAACTGCTGCATTAATTCTGGCAGGTGTTGGTATGAGCGTTTCGGGAGTTATTATGCAGCAAATGACACAGAATAAATTTGTGTCGCCAACAACAGCTGGCACACTCGAAGCCGCAAAAATGGGATTGCTCATATTTATCATCTTTACCCCAATGGCCGGTACAACAGTGAAAATGTTGTCGGCATTCATTTTTACTTTTCTTGCAAGTGTAATCTTTCTTATGATTGTGCGAAAGATTCGACATCGTAATGTGGTGTTTGTACCACTTGTGGGTCTAATGTTTGGTGGTATTATTGGTTCGGTTTCTACTTTCTTTGCCGTACAACTCAACATTGTGCAGGACACAAATGCATGGATGATGGGAGATTTCTCAGGTATCTTACAAGGGCGCTACGAGTTGATTTATCTTACATTACCTGCAATTTTAATTACTTATGTGTATGCTAATAAATTTACCGTAATAGGTATGGGTGAAGATTTCTCAAAGAATCTTGGACTCAATTATAACTCTATAGTAAATATTGGATTGTTTTGTGTCTCATTGACAGTTAGCTCTGTTGTTATAACTGCCGGTGCCATACCATTTCTTGGACTTATTATACCAAATGTGGTGAGTTTAATTTTTGGAGATAATCTAAAAAAGACACTTCCTTTAGTGGCTTTATCGGGAGCAATATTTTTGTTGATTTGCGATATATTGGGCAGGGTAGTAATATATCCGTATGAGATACCTATCGGAGTGACTGTGAGTATAATAGGTGCAGTAATCTTTCTTTTATTATTGTTATGGAAAAATCGATAAATATAAGAAAGAGTCTATTGATATCGTTCCTTCTCATGTTGGGTATGGCGGCGTTATTTCTTTTTTACCGGTTAGGCAATAATTGGGAGTTTGCTCTACAGCTTCGTTCAGTTAAAGTGATTACTATACTGATAGTTGCAGGGAGTGTTGCATACTCTTCGGTTGCAT
>DATGMV010000390.1:0-2721 GCA_035307185.1 Fermentimonas sp.
TTTAAGTGGTAATGCTCTTTTTGCTCCTGCCTCTTTCATTAATTCACATGCTTTATCTATTCCGCTTATTGAACCAGAAATTACAATCTGTCCCGGACAATTATAGTTTGCAGGCACTACAACATCATCAATTGAGTTACATATATCCTCAACTTTTTCATCACTAAGTGCAATAATAGCAGCCATTGTTGATGGTTTAGCTTCACATGCCTTCTGCATAGCTAAAGCACGTGCATAAACAAGTTTTAGCCCATCTTCAAACGATAGTGAACCGGCAGCAACCAGGGCAGAAAACTCACCCAGTGAGTGTCCTGCAGTCATATCAGGTTTAAAATCCTCTCCCATGGTTAATGCAATAATTACAGAGTGAAGAAATATTGCAGGCTGGGTAACCTTTGTTTGTTTTAAATCTTCATCTGTACCGTTGAACATTAGATCAGTTATCCTAAACCCAAGAATATCATTTGCCTTTTCAAACAACTCTTTAGCCTTAGACGACGATTCATATAATTCATGTCCCATTCCAACGAATTGGGCACCCTGACCCGGAAAAACATATGCTTTTTTCATATAATTATCTTTTTATTCTTCAATAAATTTATTTCTTGTCTCTAATCTCAACTCTTCTGATTTTACCACTTATAGTCTTTGGCAATTCTTCAACAAACTCTATTACACGCGGATACTTATATGGGGCTGTAACGCTTTTTACATGATCTTGAATCTCTTTTGCAAGATCATCACCTGCTTGCGATTTATATTCTGCAGCCAGTACTATCGTAGCTTTTATAACTTGACCTCTTATGTCGTCCGGGACACCTGTTATGGCACACTCCACAACTGCTGGATGAGTCATTACAGCACTTTCCACTTCAAATGGTCCGATACGATAACCAGAACTCTTTATAACATCGTCTGTACGCCCCACAAACCAATAGTAGCCTTCTTCATCTCGCCAAGCCATATCGCCTGTACGATAAATATGATTTGCATATACCTGTTTTGTAAGCTCTTCATCTTTATAATAACCCTTGAATAAAGATAAAGGTTGCTTCTTATCAGTATAAAAAACTATTTCTCCCTGTTCTCCATCTTCTGCTGATCTGCCATCGTGTGTTAGCAAATCCATTTCGTATAATGGATTTGGTACTCCCATTGCGCCGGGCTTTGGCTTAATCCACGGGAAAGTGATTATAGTGGGTGCAGTTTCGGTTTGTCCAAACGCTTCCATCATCTTTATGCCTGTTTGATTATGGAAAGCTTCAAAAACTGATGGGTTTAATGCTTCCCCGGCTGTTGTGCAATATTCGAGTGATGATAGATCATACTTGGATAAATCTTCTCTAATAAGAAATCGGTATATTGTGGGAGGTGCACAGAAAGAAGTTACCTTATAATCAGATATTACCTGAAGCACATCATCAGGAATAAACCTGCCATCAAAATCATAAACAAACACACATGCACCAACAATCCACTGACCGTATAGCTTACCCCAGACAGCTTTTGCCCATCCAGTATCTGCCAAGGTAAGATGGACACTGTTTTCATGAAGATTGTGCCAATACTTGGCAGTTGTAATATGTCCTAATGGGTAGGTGAAATCGTGCACTACCATTTTGGGCTGTCCAGTTGTACCTGATGTAAAGTAAAGAATCATTATATCATCATTACTATTAGCATTCTCAGGTTTTACGAATGGACCTGCTTCGTTTACTCCCTTATGAAAATCTTTCCAGCCTTCATAATGTTTTTCTCCTACTACATTTCTATGTAATACAGTGGGAGAATTATCCATAGCAAGATTTGCATGCTCACTAAGGTTCTCATCTTCTGCAGCAATTATTACTTTTACACCTGCTGCATTATTCCGATATACAATATCTTTTTCTGTTAGTAAGTGAGTAGCAGGAATTGCAACCGCTCCAATTTTATGTAGAGCTAAAATAGTTTGCCAAAACTCGATACTACGTTTAAGTATCAGCATTACCATATCGCCCTTGCCAATTCCTAAAGATTGCAGAAATGAAGCTGTATTATCTGATAACTCTTTGAGCTCACCAAATGAAAGGTCCTTATGAACTCCATTGTCGTTAGTCCAGCAAAGTGCACGCTTGTTTGGATCAGTTCTAGCCCATTCATCAACTATGTTGTAAGCAAAATTGAAGTTCTCGGGCACTCTAATGTCGTAATTTTCAATAAAATCATTGTGAGAACTGAATTTGGTCTTTTTTATAAACTTCTCAATCATAATAATCTATGGATATAATACTACGGCAAGAAATTTTACCGGTTTGTCGTTAATTGCTTTCATGCCATGTGGAAGAGATGAATCGAAATATATACTATCACCCTTTCCAAGAATATGGTTTTTCCCGTTTATGTTTATCATCATACTACCTTCAAGTACCATATTAAACTCTTGTCCGGCGTGTATGTTTTTATAGAAATCGGTTTCAACCGGTTTAGGCTCAACAGTAACAATGAAAATCTCTGATACGTTGTTCGTGAAGCCGGAAGTTAGTGATTGATATTTATACTCAGATACCCTTTCTACCGATACACCTTTGTCTTTTCGGGTGATAAAATATGAATTCATATGAGGTTCTGTGCCAAACATGAGTGTTGATATATCAACACCAAACTCCCTTTCTATTCGCTGCAGAAAAGAAACGGATATATCCAATTTGCCATCTTCGTAGTTTAGATAATCTTTAACAT
>DATGMV010000391.1:0-4154 GCA_035307185.1 Fermentimonas sp.
ATATTCTAAAACTGATAAAACTATGGCTGAAGATAACCCGAAATATAAAACAGATGCCGAAAAGCTTGCTAAACAATTAGAGCTTAAAGGAATTTCCGACACACTTGTGCTTAAGGCGATTGCTTCTGTACCAAGACATAAATTTGTAGATGAAGAATTAAGAGAATATGCATATCTGGATAGACCACTACCAATTGATCGAAACCAAACTATCTCTCAGCCTTACACCGTTGCATATCAGTCGGAATTACTCAAATTAAAGCCGGGAGAAAAAGTTCTTGAAGTAGGTACTGGTAGTGGATATCAGGCTGCTGTTCTTTGCGAAATGGGTGCAACTGTATTTAGTATAGAAAGATACGAAGAACTTCACAAAACCTCTAAAGCTATTCTTAATTCACTTGGTTATTATCCCAATCTTTTCTATGGTGATGGTTATGAAGGTTTACCGGAGCATGCACCATTTGATAAAATATTAATTACTGCTGCACCTGAACATGTTCCAGAAAAACTTCTGCAACAACTTAAAATTGGAGGCTGGATGGTAGTGCCGGTAGGAGGACGAAGGGGTCAAAAGATGACTATTATACTTCGTACAGGTAAGGATTCGTATGATGAGTCTGAACATGGTGATTTCATTTTTGTACCAATGCAAAAAGGAACAGAAAAGTAGTCGTTATACTTACTCTCTGCTCCTTTATCTCTTAACAAAATTAATTTTATTCGCTTCCTTTACTATAATTTGGTGCCTCACGTGTAATCATTACACCATGTGGGTGACTTTCGGTATATCCAGCAGCAGTAATACGTGTGAACTTCGCATCATGAAGTTTTTCAATATTCTCAGCACCGCAATACCCCATACCGGCACGTAATCCCCCAACCATTTGGTAAATCACCTCCTGTAAAGTACCTTTAAATGGTACTCGAGCTTCGATACCTTCTGGCACAAGTTTCTTTATGTCATCTTCAACATCCTGAAAATATCTGTCTTTAGAGCCCTGTTGCATTGCCGATAATGACCCCATTCCACGGTAAGTTTTAAATTTCCTGCCATTAAAAATAATTGTCTCTCCGGGCGACTCTTCGGTTCCTGCTAACATTGATCCCATCATAACTGATGATCCACCTGCTGCAAGTGCTTTAACAATATCTCCGGAATAGCGTAAACCTCCATCGGCAATTAATGGCACTCCGGTACCTTTCAAAACTTTAGACACTTCATAAATTGCTGAAAGCTGTGGTACTCCAACACCTGCAATAACACGAGTAGTACAAATGGAACCGGGTCCTATCCCAACCTTTACACCATCTGCACCGGCTTCTACAAGAAACTCAGCTGCTTCTGGAGTTGCAATATTTCCGACAACTACATCGATTTGAGGAAAAGTCTTCTTTATTAACTTAAGCATATCAGCAACACCTTTAGAGTGTCCGTGAGCAGTATCAATTACAATAGCATCAACACCAGCATCAACAAGTGCAGTTGCTCTTTCAACAGAGTCGCTAGTAACTCCAATTCCTGCTGCAACACGAAGCCTTCCCTGCTCATCCTTACATGCAAATGGCTTATCTTTAGCCTTAGTAATATCTTTATATGTAATTAACCCTACAAGTTTATAGTTAAGATCAACAACCGGCAACTTTTCAATTTTATGTTTTTGAAGAATCTCTGCGGCATCATCAAGGTCGGTAGAAATACGTGTAGTAACAAGATTATCCTTGGTCATAACCTCATTAATCTTCTTATTCATCTCCTTCTCAAAACGAAGATCTCGATTAGTAACGATACCAACAAGAGTGTTATCTTCACTTACTACCGGGATTCCACCAATTTTATACTCTGCCATTAGCCCGAGTGCTTCTGCAACAGTTTTATTTGGAGTTATACTGATAGGATCAAGAATCATACCATTCTCTGCACGCTTAACAGCCTTCACCTGCTTAGCCTGCTCTTCAAGACTCATGTTTTTGTGTATAACACCAATACCACCTTCACGCGCTATAGCAATAGCCATGACTGTTTCGGTTACAGTATCCATTGCGGCTGAAACCATCGGAACATTAAGAGTTATATTTCTTGAGAACTTTGTAACTAAGCTAACATCACGGGGAAGTACCTGAGAATAGGCTGGAACTAATAGAAGGTCATCAAATGTTAGTCCTTCCACAACAATTTTATCTGCAATAAATGACATAGGCTTTACCTTTAAATTTTTATTGCATGCAAAAGTAACTATTTTTTTGCGATTAAATCGATTAGTTGATGTTAAATATAATTGATTCGCAGCTTATTGGAGCAGGTCTAACTTTTTGAAGATTTTAGCAATATTATCAATGGCGAAATCGATTTGTTCCTTTGTGTGAGTAGCCATCAATGAGAATCTTATAAGCGTATCACCCGGAGCTACTCCAGGCGAAACCACAGGATTAACAAATATACCTTCTTCAAAAAGCAATTTGGTAGTTAAAAATGTTTTATCGTTATCCCTTACATAAAGTGGCATGATTGGAGTTGAAGTTGGTCCTAACTCAAACCCTCTTTCTTCCAACTGTTTAATTGCATAATGAGTAAGCTCCCATAATCTTTTCACTCTCTCCGGCTCTGATTTAAGAATATCTAATGCTGCAGAAGCAGCTGCAGTTGCCGCAGGTGTAATACTTGCACTGAATATATTTGTACGTGCATTATGCCTTATATAGTTTATAACCGAGTATTCTCCGGCAATAAAACCTCCGATGGATGCCAATGATTTGCTAAATGTCCCCATAACCAAATCCACGTCATCAAGAAGTCCAAAATGATCTGCCACTCCCCTTCCACTATACCTTTTTCCAAGCACACCCAAACTATGCGCCTCATCTACCATAACATTGGCTTTATATTTTTCGGCAAGCTTCATAATTTCGGGTAAATTTGCCAAATCGCCCTCCATGCTAAAGACTCCATCTACAACTATAAGCTTAACGCTCTGTGCACTACAACGCTTTAGTTGTTTCTCTAAAGATTTCATATCATTATGACGATACTTAAATTTTGTTGAGAATGATGTTCGCAGTCCTTCAATAATAGATGCATGGTCTCTCTCATCCCAAATGATGTAATCTTCTCTACCTGTTAAACAACCAAGTACTCCTTCATTTACAGAAAATCCTGTAGAAAAAACAACAGCCTCATCCTTATTCATGAAATTAGCTAACTTTCTCTCCAGCTCAAGATGAATATCAAGCGTTCCATTTAAAAATCGAGAACCGGCCATACCTGTCCCGTATTTTTTTGTTGCCGCAACTGCTGCTTCAATTACTTTTGGATGGTTAGTAAGCCCCAAATAAGCATTTGAACCAAACATCAACACTTTCTTCCCATCTATAACAACCTCAGTATCCTGATCGCTTTCTATTGCCCTAAAATAGGGATAGATACCTGCTGCCTTCGCACGTTGCGGGGCATCATACTTCATCATTTTTTCTCTCAGCAAATTCATTTAAAGAAAATTAAAGCGCATATATATATGAAATGATTCATACAAAGATACTGCATTTTATCTAAACTACAATGGGATGGATTGATTGGCAGTAGTTCCAAAAATTATCACATAAATATTAAAATTAAATTCCTTAATTTGAATTTGTTGTATTATTAAATCACTTTGATATGCTTAACAATTAGTATATTTGAGCACAAATTAAACATCTTATTATATGTATATCAATAACATTAATAAATTACTAAACATTTTAAACCGGTGAACGTTTTAACATAGTGTTAGTATAAATCTATAACATAATTATTAATTAGAAATTAAAGTTACTATGGTAAGCAAAAAATTAGAAACAGCAATTAACAATCAGATAAACGCCGAATTATGGTCGGCTTATCTTTATCTTTCAATGTCTGCCCATTTCTCAAATAAGGGCCTACCCGGTTTTGCAAACTGGTTTATGGTTCAGTTCCACGAAGAACAAGACCACGCTCTAAAATTTATGAATTATCTTATAGCTAAGGGCAATAAAGTAGAATTGCAACCAATTAAAGAGGTTGATACTTCATGGGAAACAGTTATCTCGGCATTTGAAGTTACATTAAATCACGAAAGAGTTGTTACATCACTTATTAATGACCTTGTATCAATTGCACGAAGTGAAAACGATTATGC
>DATGMV010000392.1:0-2420 GCA_035307185.1 Fermentimonas sp.
TAATAGGCCGTGCACTAAACCATAACCGATAAACGGTTTTCGTATAAAGCCTTTGGTTGCTCCTACCATTTGCATGCTTTTAATCAGAAAACGTTGAGAATATATTGCTAGTCGAATTGTATTGTTTATCAATGCTACAGCAATTATCAATAATATGAATGCAAATCCAAGAATAATTAAACCTATTATTCGTATGTTTTGATTGACCATATCAATTAATGATTCCTGGTATACAACTTCTTGAACCATTTTGTTTTCTGTAATATGGTTGGTGAAGACATCAATACTATCCTTATTTGCATATTCAGCTTTCAGATACACATCAATAGAGGACAGCAAAGGATTATAACCTAAAAATTCTACGAAATCTTCACCTAAATCTTGCTGTAGGTTTCTGGCAGCAAGTTCCTTACTGATATATTGTGTTTTAAGTACGTATTTATCTGCATTGATTTCTTTTTGCAAGTTCAGGACTTCGGCCTCTTTTGCATCTCCATCTAAGATAATATTTAAAACTATGTTTTCTTTTACGTAATTGGATAAGTTCTTAGCATGAACTAGGATCAATCCTAACAATCCAGTCATTAATAGCACTAAGGCTATACTTATTACCGTAGAGATATATACTGATTTTGTTTTTTTGGAGGTTGTACTTACTTCAAATTCTTCCATGTCCAAGTATTAAAGTGCGAAATTAACTAAATGATGTGAGAAAAGGACTATCCTTATTCAAAAACTCCCAAAGCCATAAAAAAATTCTATTTTTGCCATTAAGCTTGAAAACGCAATAAAATGGATTACCAATTTAAGGAAATTGAACAAAGATGGCAAAAATTTTGGGCGGCCAACCAAACATATAAAGTAAATAATACGTCGGAAAAGCCAAAATAATATGTTTTGGATATGTTTCCTTATCCTTCTGGAGCGGGTTTACATGTTGGTCATCCGCTCGGTTACATTGCTTCAGATATCTATGCCCGATATAAACGTCTAAAAGGATTTAATGTATTGCATCCAATGGGCTTTGACTCTTTTGGTTTACCTGCAGAGCAATATGCCATCCAAACAGGTCAGCACCCGGCATTAACGACTGAAGAAAATATAAAACGCTACCGTGTTCAATTAGACAAAATAGGTTTCTCTTTTGATTGGAGCCGTGAGGTTCGTACCAGTAATCCTGATTATTACCATTGGTCGCAGTGGATTTTTATGCAGTTATTTAATGCGTGGTATAATCGGACAAGTGATAAGGCAGAACCTATTAATCATCTTATTGCTCATTTTGAGCAACATGGAAGTGATGGAATTGATGCCTTTTCTGATGAAGATGTAAAGACCTTTTCAGCTGAAGAGTGGAAATATTTTACAGAAGAAGAAAAACAACGGGAGCTATTAAAATACCGTCTTGCTTATTTAAGGGAAAGTACTGTGAACTGGTGTGCCGCCCTTGGAACTGTATTAGCCAATGATGAAGTTATCGGTGGCTTATCAGAAAGAGGAGGTTATCCTGTAGAGCAAAAGAAGATGATGCAATGGAGCATGCGTATTGTTGCTTATGCTGAACGTTTGTTGAATGGCCTGGAAACCGTTGATTGGCCAGATCCTTTGGTTGAAATGCAGCGGAACTGGATTGGTAAAAGTATAGGTGCCTTAGTTAAATTTACTACAGAGAGTAATAAAGATATTGAAGTATTTACAACAAGGGTAGATACTATCTATGGGGTTAGTTTTATTGTTTTGGCTCCTGAGCATGAATGGGTTGATGAGTTAACTCAAACAGAGCAAAGAAATGTGGTACAATCATATGTTGAAAAAACTAAGAAGAAGTCAGAGTTAGAAAGAATGGCTGATACCAAGGCGGTATCGGGTGCTTTTACAGGCAGCTATGCCATTCATCCTTTAACTGGAGATCGTATACCAATCTGGATCGCTGATTATGTATTGGCTGGTTATGGTACGGGTGCTGTTATGGCCGTTCCTTCAGGTGATCAACGCGACTATCTTTTTGCTAAGCATTTTAATTTACCAATAATTCCGATTCATGATTGGCAAAATATAGAGCAAGAGGCTGATCCATCAAAAGAGGGAAGATATATTAATTCGGATCTTATCAATGGAATGACCTATTCAGAGGCTGTTCCTTTCCTGCTGGAGAAATTAGAGGAGATGGGCATAGGGAAGGGAAAAATTAATTATCGTATGCGCGATGCCATCTTTGGTCGCCAGCGTTATTGGGGTGAGCCTGTACCGGTTTATTTTAAGAATGGATTGCCTTATTTAATTAAAGAAAGCGAATTGCCTCTTGTACTGCCAGAGGTTGATCAGTATTTACCTACCGAGAGTGGAGAGCCTCCTTTAGGGCGGGCGAAGAATTGGAAATACCAAGATCAGTATGATTATGAGTTAAGCACGATGCCTGG
>DATGMV010000393.1:0-3703 GCA_035307185.1 Fermentimonas sp.
TGTTGGAATAAGAATTGTATAAGTTTTGCCTGAAGAATTATTTAGCTTGTCAGTTCTCAGCCACGAATTAAAATCTTTAAGCTGAGAGTAGGTGATATTGTTTTGTTCTGCAAAAGAAACCAAATCAGGTATTGTAGAAGTTACAGTAACCTTTTTAAACTCCATTGGCTTATATAAATGCTTCGGGTTAATTACGAAACCATACTTTGCAGGTTGCTCAAATATCTGTTTGATAGCCAGCATTCTATAATAATAGCGTGTAGTTTCTTCAACCAACCATAAATCAAGCGCTTCATCAACCCTCTGGTTTCTCAGCTCGTTTGTAATTCTTCCCTGTCCTCCATTATATGCCATTGCGGCAGCACTCCAGGAATTATACCTCCTATAAGCAACCCTTAAATATTTTGCAGCAGCAACTGTCGATTTCTCTATATGGTAACGTTCATCAACATCTGTTCTAACCTCCAGTCCATGCTCCCTGCCTGTAGATTGCAAAAACTGCCATAAACCTGCTGCACGTGCCGGCGAAACAGCTCTCCAGTCCAAACTGCTCTCTATCACTGCCAGATACTTAAAATCATCCGGAATACCCTCTTTCTTAAGAATAGGTTCAATAACAGGAAATACTCTGTTTGCACGTTTAAACAACAGCAATGTTGTAGAATGGAAATAGGTAAAGCTATTCAACTCCCTATCCATTCTCTCACGTCTGTCATATCTGTCAAAAACTATCTCTTCACCGGCAAAAGTTAATCTTTCGGGTATTTCTACCGATGCAGTCATAGATAAAACATACGGTCTGTCCGATTCAATTTTTTCAACTTCATTGCCCGATGTAAGAATAAAAAACATAATAGTTACAAGGAAAAGGAGCTCTAAAATTATTGCGAGGTGCTTTGATTTCTTCATATTGTTAATACATTTGCCTTAAAGAACAACCAACAAATATACAACAAATTTTCTTAAGTTTGTATTCGACATAATCAGCTAATTACAAAATATAAATATGAAATTCAAAACATCCAACTCGGTAATTAAAGCCCACGATATAAGTCAGCTAAGATTTAGAGATACTCCTTTTGTGAAGCTAATGAACAAGAGAATATACAATATTCTAATGGTAGCTTCGAGATACGATATGTTTATACTTGAAGATGATGGCAGAGTTGATGAACAAATATTTAATGAATACACCTCACTAAATCTCAGATACCCACCCCGATTTACACAGGTTAGCAGTAACAAAGAAGCATTGGCAGAACTTAAACAGAGTCACTTCGAACTAATAATTTGTATGCCAAATATGGATAGCAGCGACACCTTTAATCTGGCAAAACAGGTAAAGGAGCTATATCCAAGAACACCGGTAGTATTACTAACACCTTTTTCAAAAGCTGTCACAAAATCGTTGAGTAGAGAAGACCTTAGTGGTATCGACTATGTCTTCAGCTGGCTTGGAGATACCGATCTGCTACTTGCAATTATTAAGCTTATAGAAGACAGGATGAATGTAGATCATGATGTTAAAACTGTTGGTGTACAAACAATAATGTTGGTTGAAGACTCCGTGCGTTTTTATTCATCGGCTTTATCACTGCTCTACAAATATGTACTGTCAGAATCTAAAGAATTTTCAAAAGAAGCATTAAATGATCATTTGCAAATGCTTAGAATGAGGGGACGACCAAAAATTCTGCTTGCCCGAAACTATGAAGAGGCTGTCTCATATTACAACAAGTATGGAGATAATATGCTGGGAATAATCAGCGATATGAGTTTCAATCATAAAGGAGAAAAGGATAGACTTGCAGGTAAAAAATTAGGCGAATGGATTAGATCAATCGACCCGGATATGCCTTTCATATTCACCTCATCAGAGTCGGAAAACAGTAATCATATCGACAAGTCGAAAGATGTATTTATCGACAAAAACTCAAAAACATTTCCACAGGATCTTTTTAAAGCTATAAAAGAGAATCTTGGATTTGGCGATTTTATTATAATAGACCCAAATTCAAAAAAAGAGATATTCCGCATTAGAAATCTCAAGGAGTTGCAAATGAACATTCGCAACGTACCGGATGAATCACTATATTATCATCTTTCGCACAACCATTTCTCAAGATTTTTTTACTCACGTGCCATGTTTCCGGTTGCCGAGATGCTTAAAAAGATTGATGTCACTGAGTATGCAAACATGAACGATGCACGTGAACTAATTTATGCTACCATAGTGCAATACAGAAGAATGAAAAACACAGGTGTGGTAGCGGTTTTTGAGAAAGATAGATTCGATCAGTATTCAAATTTTGCCCGTATAGGGGAAGGATCGCTTGGCGGAAAGGGTAGAGGACTTGCTTTTATTGGCTACATGGTAAAAACTCACTTAGAGTTGAATAATCACAGCAACTTTCCGGTTACCACACCCAAAACAGTTGTTTTGTGTACCGATATATTCGATGAATTCATGGAAGCTAACAATCTCTATGAATCGGCTCTTGCCGACAGATCGGATGAAGATATACTCAAACAGTTTCTCGCGGCAAAACTACCAAAAAGATTGGTGAGCGACTTTTTAGTTTTCTTCGAGGCAATTGAGGCACCAATAGCAATTCGTTCCTCAAGCTTGTTAGAAGATTCGCAGTATCAGCCTTTTGCGGGAATATACTCCACATATATGATACCATACGTGAACGACAAATATACTATGGTTAGACTGCTTAGTGATGCTGTTAAAGCTGTATATGCATCTGTTTTCTATAGAGACAGTAAAGCATACATGGCTGCAACTCAAAATCTAATAGATCAGGAGAAGATGGCTATTGTACTGCAAGAGGTAGTTGGCTCTCAATACAAAAATCTTTATTATCCTGCAATTTCCGGAGTGGCACGTTCTATAAACTACTACCCAATAGGTAACGAAAAAACTGAAGATGGAATTGTCAATATGGCATACGGCTTAGGTAAGTATATTGTAGATGGAAATACAGGATTGCGTTTTTCTCCTATGCATACTAAAAACATATTGCAGCTTAGTACACTCGATTTGGCATTGCGTGAAACACAAACACAGTTTTATGCCTTAGACCTCGATTCAGTTTCTAAAGATTTTACTGTAGATGATAGTTTTAATCTAATCAAGTCTCGTTTAAAAGTTGCAGAAGGCAACGGTCCTTTGAGGTTTGTTGTTTCAACCTTCGACCCCCAAGACCAGATAATACGCGATGGATACTACGAAGGAGGCAGAAAAATTGTATCATTTGCCAATATTCTGCAGCACGACATGTTTCCACTTGCCGAGGTTTTTGTAAAACTACTTAAAGCAGGAAAAAAAGAGATGGGCCGACCTGTTGAAATAGAATTTGCAGTTGACATTCAGGATCAGCAAAATGCAACATTTTACGTGTTGCAAATCAGACCAATTGTCGATAGCAGAGAGGTAATGCACGAAGATCTTGAGGCAATAGATATGAATGATGCAATTCTGTTTTCTAAGAATGCACTTGGTAATGGCATTTCGGATGATGTATTTGATATTATCTATATCAAAAGCGAAAACTTTAATGCCTCTAAAAATCCTCAAATAGCCCGTGAAATAGAAAATCTAAATAAAAAATTTACAGAAAATGGTACAAACTATATACTAGTAGGTCCGGGACGATGGGGTTCTTCAGACCCCTGGCTTGGAGTACCTGTAAAATGG
>DATGMV010000394.1:0-2764 GCA_035307185.1 Fermentimonas sp.
ATCTATACCTGCATAGAGCACATTCATTAATGCGGGTGCTACCGTTGCCATGGGTTCTATAACAGTATAGCTGCTGCGGAAATCTCGACGAGTTATTGATCCGTCGGCACCGCTTATTTCGAGGTGTCCCTCTAACGGAAAGGTTCCAGTTCTGTCAGTTCTTAATGTGAATGCTCTGTTGCTATCTAAAGAGGGCTGGGTGCCATTTAGATAAAGGGTTGGATGCCTGGTTGTATCTTCGGCAGTAAGTGCAACACGTGCCTTATAATCGCCCCCACGGATCACAATATCAGATTCGGGGATTACATAGGCTTTGAGCTGATTTACGCGGAAATCATCCACGTCTATGCTATTTAGTATATTTTCAAGTGCATCGCCTTCGGCTGCAAGAAGGTCGTTTTCAATTTTTGTTAGTATTGTAACTGCAGCTGCAAGGGGCATGTTCTCAAAATGTGTTGTTTCCCAATTTTTATTGCCTGAGCCTTGAGTACTTAGGCTTCTTTCGATAATGTCTCTGCGAAAGGGGTTAATGATATATTGAGTAACACGATTACGATAGTTTTCGATAGCACTTTTGAGCTTTTTGCCTTCTCCGCCAACAGGCGATAGCATTATAGTTGATGCTGCTTCGATGTCATCTTTACGGTTAATATTTTCTATATCGGCTTTTCTGCCATCTGCTTGCCTTACCATTCTATACTTGAGATCTTGAATGTAGGTGATTAGTGAGTCGGTCATGCCTCGTACTTCTTCTCCTTTAGAGTACCATTCACCTGCTTTCTCTGGGTTTTGCTTGCTATATTGTGCAAGCTCTTCCATGATAAGATCGTTTTTGTCCGATTTTGTTCTTGATGAGTTGCGCATACTCCTATCAACCAATCCAAACCCATCGAGCACTTCGGCTGATACGTTGAGTGCTAGCATTGCAATGAAAACCAGATACATTAGGTTTATCATTTTTTGACGTGGGGAGTTGGGACTGTTTACTGCCATTTTACCTGTTGTTTGTTTTAGTGATCTTTGGCTGGTGACATGGCTTGAAGCATTCGTGAATAAACTTCGTTGAGTTCTTTCAACTGCTTTGCCATTTTTTCTGTCTCGGTTTGTATGTTACTCCTTTCAGGTGATTTATCTCCATAGATTGACGAGAGATTTAAGAGACTTTCGTTTATTTTTTCTATGCTGTTTATTTGGCTGCTCACACTTTTGAGTTGGATTTCGTAAAGACTATTCAAACCGGAAAGTGTTCGGTTGAGGTTGTTCATCTGCTTTGTGTATTCTTCCGTATGAGAGGATAGATTGATGTTTGATGACATACTAACTTTATCATCAGATGCATGTGTTGTAGGGAGCATTGCTTGTGGATGGATTTGATGTTGTTCCTCAGGATTGTCAGATGTGAGTGCAGGAAATATTTTGTCCCAGTTATAATCTCTTATAGGTGTATCAAATGCTGAGAGCGTGAATACTATTACTTCAGTTATCATTCCTACGAAAAGCAACTCATTCCCAAACGGAAAGTGGAGTATCTTGAACATCGCGCCAAGTATTACTATTGCTGCCCCAATACTATACGCAAAGTTGATGAAACGTTTACCACGCTCAGTTTGAAGGAACCTTTCGAATCGGTTTTTATATCTTTTGTAAGCGTTCATATATATGTTTTATTATTGACTTTGTTTATTCTAATTTATCTGTTTCCCTGAATTTGAGTACGTACACAACGGAACCCAATGTATGAACGACCTCGGTTTTGATATTCTAAATCACGCATGTCGGCACGGATGAAGGTGGCTATATCTTTCCAAGAACCCCCTTTTACTACTTTACGTTTCATAAAGTAAGGGTCGTTTGTAGATGAATTGTAATTGTATTCAGGATTAAGATTACCCATTAATGCATTCCCCGATTCACTATATGCTGTAGATGTCCATTCGGCAACATTTCCTGCCATATCGTACAGACCAATATTGTTGGGCTTGAAGCTTCTGACAGGAGCAGTTATGAGATAGTTATCTGCGGCATATGCACCTTCTCCCGGACTGAAGTTTGCTTGGTAACAACCACTTTCGGTAGTAGTTCCGTCTGATCCCCACGGGTATATATTGTCTGAGCTTCCACTTCGTGCAGCAAGTTCCCACTCGGCCTCTGTTGGGAGTCGGTATTTTTCTACTTGCACTTCGTTATTTTTTAAACTTTTACGTAGAAATAATGTGCGCCACTCACAAAAGGCTGTGGCTTGCTCCCACGAAACGCCTACAACAGGGTAATGTGCGTAGGCAGAGTTTGAGAAGTAGTTGCGCATATATATTTCGTTGTTACTATTTTGAAAGTCGTTGACCCAACAGGTAGTATCGGGGTATATGTTTATTATATAGGTATGTACAAAATCGTAGTGATTGCTGAGCGGTCGGGTTATTGTTTCGTTTATAATTCTGCCATCAGGTGCGATGTATGCTGTGTCTTTTGATATCATTATAACCTCATTTGGATTTGCGCTGATATCTGTGTTGAAGAATCGCTCTCCGGGATTTAACTGGTATTGCCTTTTAGCAGCTTCGGCTGCATCGTAATATTCATATCGGAAATTCATTTGTCGTGCATCCAACATCTTCTCTCCGGTGATGGGATGTGTTGTGTAAATGCTGTTGATGGTTGCTTCTTCCTCTTCAGTGTTACGTGTCCATGGTATTGGAATGCTCCAGTTGAGATGTGGGATTACCGGGTCTCCGTAAATATCTTCAGTGATTTTATAGAAATCGTC
>DATGMV010000395.1:0-4818 GCA_035307185.1 Fermentimonas sp.
GAACCGGTGTATTTGATGCAATGAGAGAGTTTTTTAACCAAAGAGACTATCTTGAAGTGGATACTCCCGTTCTTCAGAGCATACCAGGTGGTGCAGCTGCAAGACCTTTTACAACCCACTTAAATGCATTGAATATTGACCTTTATCTTAGGATTGCCAATGAACTATATCTGAAGCGATTAATTGTAGGCGGATTTGATGGTGTTTATGAATTCTCTCGTAATTTCCGAAACGAAGGAATGGACAGAACACATAATCCTGAGTTTACGGTGATGGAGATTTATGTTGCCTACACTGATTACAAATGGATGATGGAGTTTACTGAGCAGATGCTTGAGCATGTTGCACTTAAAGTAAATGGCACAACTAAAGTTAAAGTTGGTGAGAACGAGATAGATTTTAAGGCTCCTTACAAGCGAGTAACAATGATTGATGCCATAAAAGATCATACAGGAATTGATATAAGCGGGATGAATGAAAATCAGCTTAGAGATGTTTGTGATGAGTTGGGTATAGAACAAGATAACACTATGGGTAAAGGCAAACTCATAGATGAGATATTCGGGGAGAAAGCAGAAGGTAAGTACATTCAACCAACCTTCATTATAGATTACCCTATCGAGATGTCGCCTCTTTGCAAGAGACATCGTGATAATCCTGAGCTTACAGAACGTTTTGAGCTTATGGTTAACGGAAAGGAGTTGGCAAATGCCTACACTGAGCTAAACGACCCTATAGATCAACGCAAACGTTTTGAAGAGCAACTCAATTTATTAGAAAAGGGAGATGATGAAGCAATGTTTATTGATCAGGACTTTCTCCGTGCATTGGAATATGGCATGCCCCCAACATCGGGTATGGGAATTGGAATGGATAGATTGACAATGTTGCTAACCGGACAGACTTCAATTCAAGAGGTTCTGCTATTTCCACTTATGAGACCGGAGAAAAGAGTGAAAAGAGATAAACTCTCAGATTATACACAGATAGGAATTCCGGAGGAATGGGTTGAGGTTTTACAAAAGGCAGGTTATTTGCAGGTTAGTAGTTTGAAAGATGTAAATCCAAATAAGCTACATCAAGAAATTTGTGGCTTAAACAAGAAGTTGAAACTGGATCTTACTAACCCTACTCCTGAAGAGGTAAAAGGTTGGACAGAAAAAGCTATGGAGTTAAAATAGGCTGAACTTCTGAAATTAAAATTTAATGGATTCTATTGGTAAAATCTGTATTCTTGGTGCAGGTACCTGGGGTACCGCACTTGCGAAAATGGTGCTTATGAACCAGAAGCATATAAACTGGTATATGCGTCGCGACGAACAGATTGATGGATTTTACAAGTTAGGACATAACCCAAATTACCTAACAAATATCAAGTTCAATCTTTCGCAAATTACCTTTTACTCAAATATTGAAAGAGCTATAAAAGAATCTGACACAGTTATTATAGCTGTACCTTCACCCTACGTTAAGCAATATTTCAGACGAATCAGGAATAGTACTTTTCGCGGTAAGTTTATGGTTTCTGCCCTAAAAGGTATTATACCCAACGACAATATGGTTATGAGCGAGTATCTTGCTGATAACTTTAAAATACCATTTGAAAATATTGGTGTATTATCAGGACCATGTCATGCAGAAGAGGTTGCACTCGAAAGACTTTCATTTCTTACTGCAGCAAGTAGTGATCAGGAAAAAGCTGTTCAATTAGCTAAGGCTATTTCATCGAGAATTTTAAAAACAAAAGTCTCTAATGATGTAGTTGGCATAGAGTTATCTTCAGTACTCAAAAACATTTATGCAATTGCAGCAGGTATTTGTCAGGGATTATTATATGGCGATAATTTTCAAGCTGTTCTGATGAGCAACTGTGCAAATGAGATGTCGGTTTTTCTTGCCAATGTCGCTCCAATGGATAGGAATATTACCGAACAACACTATTTAGGCGATATGCTTGTTACCAGTTATTCTCAGTTTTCTCGCAACAGAACACTCGGCACTATGATTGGAAAAGGTTATTCGTTAAAAACTGCACAATTAGAAATGGAAATGATTGCCGAAGGCTACTATGGAGCGAAGTGCATTCATGAGCTAAATGATAGATTTAAAGTTGATATCCCTATAGTTGATACAGTATATAAAATACTATATGAGAAAATGGATCCTAAGTTCGCTGTAAAGAGACTGATAGACTGTTTTTGATTTTTATTATTAAAAATATTATCATCTTTTATAGAGAATATGAACTATTGAGAATAATTATACTAATATAAACAATTATGAATAGTATTCAATTAAACATTAAACATCTTGCAGGTGTAGTTACTGAAGAGGAAATACTTCTAAAAGCAGAACAGGCAACAGCTGCAAATCAGGCACTTTACAGTGGCACGCGTGAAGGAAGCGATTACTTGGGCTGGGTTGAATTACCATCTTCAATAACCGATGAACATCTAAGAGATATTGAAGATTGCGCTACAGTTCTTAGAACTCGGTGCGAAGCTGTTGTGGTTGTAGGGATTGGAGGAAGTTATCTTGGTGCACGTGCTGTAATTGATGCACTTTCAAGTTCATTCGATTGGCTACAGGAAAAGGATAAAAGAAAGAATCCTGTAATTTTATATGCAGGGAATAATATTGGCGAGGATTATCTTTACGAATTAATGTCATTTTTAGAAGAAAGAGAATTTGGCATTATCAATATTTCTAAATCGGGTACTACAACAGAACCGGCAATTGCCTTTAGACTTTTGAAAGATCTACTTGAGAAGAAAGTTGGTGTTGAAGAGACAAGAAAACGGATAGTTGCAATTACTGACCAATCTAAAGGTGCCCTAAGAACACTTGCCGACAGTGAAGGTTACAAAACTTTTATAATTCCCGATAATGTTGGAGGAAGGTATTCAGTTCTTACACCCGTTGGGCTACTACCTATAGCTGTTGCCGGATTAAACATAAGATCGCTTGTGCAAGGTGCCACTGAGATTGAAAAGGGCACAAGTATGTCTACTTCATTCGACTATAACCTACCTGCTATTTATGCTGTAATTCGAAATGAGTTGTATAAAAGGGGTAAGAAAATAGAGATAATTGCAAATTATCACCCTAAGCTTCATTTCCTTGCTGAATGGTGGAAACAACTTTTTGGAGAGAGTGAAGGCAAAGACAATTTGGGCATATTTCCTGCTGCAGTAGATTTTACAACTGATCTACACTCAATGGGTCAGTGGATTCAGGAAGGTGAACGTTCTATATTTGAGACAGTTATTTCAGTAAAAGAGCCTAACCATAAAGTGAAGATTCCACATGATGATAGAGATCTCGACGGTTTAAATTATCTTGAAGGTAAAAGGGTGGATGAAGTAAATAAGATGGCTGAACTTGGTACAAGAATTGCACATGTTGATGGTGATGTGCCAAATATATTAATCGAAATACCTGAGTTGAATGAAAAGTATTTAGGTCAGCTTATATACTTTTTTGAAAAAGCATGTGGGATAAGTGGTTATATTCTTGGTATAAATCCATTTAACCAACCGGGAGTGGAGGCATATAAGAAAAACATGTTTGCACTTTTAGAGAAACCAGGATTTGAAGAGGCTACAAGAGCTATAAAGCAACGCATCTAAATAGTTTTTAAATAATATCTAATAAATCACCGGAAAGATTTTACTCCGGTGATTTTTTTATGCTGCTTTTTGACAGTTTGCCTAAGACATATAAAATTCGTATATTTGATAAGGTTATTAAAATATTTATGGAACAGAAAAAAACATTAGAACAGATAAACATAATAGAGCAAAAGATTGTAGAATACTTAAAGGAAAATAAGTTTGCATCCTTCGATCTGAAGTCGGTAATTTTTGATATGGATGGAGTGTTATATGACTCTATGCCTGCACATGATAAATCGTGGAGAAAAACTATTGAGGAGTTCAATCTTGAGCATATACCATATGAATTTTATCTTCAGGAAGGGAGACTTGGAAAGTCTACGATTAATGAGATTTTTCAACGAAATCTTAAACGTGACTCCACAGAGGAAGAGGAGCAAAGAATTTATGCACGCAAATCTGAGCTCTTTCAGACATATAATAGCGGCGACACTTTACAAGGCGCAGGGGAAACACTTAGTTATGTGAAAGAAAGAGGATTGACTCCGGTTTTAGTTACAGGTTCGGGGCAACCAACGCTCCTTAACAGACTTGATGACCATTTCCCTGGAATTTTTGTAAGAGAGACAATGGTTACTGCTTTCGATGTAGTAAATGGAAAGCCTAACCCTGAGCCCTTTATCTTAGGTCTCGAAAAAGGAGGCAATTTATTACCCAATCAGGCAATTGTAATCGAAAATGCCCCATTAGGAGTAACTGCTGCAGTGGAAGCAGGTATTTTTACTATTGCTGTGAATACCGGTCCACTTCCCGATAAGTATCTTACTAATGCAGGCGCATCCATTGTGCTTCATTCAATGACAGAACTATATCAGCTTTTACCTGAAGTATTGCAAAAAATTGAAGAAATCAAAATCGATCAATAATATTTTTTATCTTTGCTACACCTTTACTTCACCAATAAACTAATCGCATGAATCTAAATGAATTAGGGTTTATTCGTGTGGGAGCATCAGTCCCACGTCTTAAAGTTGCAGATTGTGATTACAATACCTCAGAGATTAAGGCAGCTATAGAACAGGCATTGAAAGATGATGTACAGATTCTTTGTTTTCCTGAGTTTAGTATTACTTCGTATAGTTGTGGCGACCTATTCTTTCAGGAAGAATTACAGGATAAGGCTTTAGCGGCACTTATAGAACTG
>DATGMV010000396.1:0-4739 GCA_035307185.1 Fermentimonas sp.
GAGCGTGCTTGGGAATTTGGTGGTGAAGGCTTACGCAAATTTGATCTAGTTCGTTGGAATATTTATGGACAGAAAATTGTAGAGACTAAAAAAGCTCTTGACAATATTGGTAAAGCTGCTCACAAGCTTGAGCTGACAAACCCAGAGGTTGCACAGTATGCCAATCTAGCCGACTATCTCTACTATCAAAGAAAGAACGGAAAAATTACTTTCCTGAATACTGCTTATATTCCTGCGGAGATTCCAGAAAACATTGTGGATGTTAAAGATCTGGATGAGGAGGGGAATGAAAATGCTTATGCCAGAGCTAACTGGGCTCGTAATCTTTTCAAGAAAGTTACGGACGAAAGCGGAGAATATTATGAGAGAGCAGACTATACCACTCGAATCTTTAGAGGTTATAAAGATGAAAGTGGCCTTTCAGCAGTGCCTTATTTGTTACCTATTTCTACACAAACTATTGACGCAAGTAAATTTCTAACCAATGATGGGTACGGGCATGTTATGACGGCTAATTAATAATTTAGACCTTTTTTGAAAATTTTCTAAGGCAATTAAAAACAAATTATAGTTATGAAAAATAAAATAAAGATCAGTTTGTTAGGTCTGTTAATGTTGTCACTAGTCGGCTTGTTTTCCGGATGTGATGATGATGACAATTTAGGCACAGCAGATCGTTTATTCAGGCCTATTATCAAAAAGTCATCTTATAGTGGAACATGGATACGCCTTGAGTGGGATAAATACGAAGGAGCAAATTTATTTAATCTTCAACTCTCTGTAGATTCTTTTGAGACTGTATTGAGAAATGTTGAAACAGACACTACTTTTTATCTTTTTGAAGATCTGGATTACGATACCAGTTATCAGTTACGAATTCGTTCATTGGGCAATGAAATTAGTTCCGATTATTTTGTGAATGAAAACATCAAAACCTCTGATTATCCCACTAGGTTGATGACGCCAAGTGCTGAGGATGTTATTGATAATAGAGCTCGCATTAAATGGAATGAAGATGTTTATGATAGCTTAGTAATCTCAAGAAATGACACTCTTGTTGCCACCATTGTACTCACAGAAGAGCAGAATACTGATGGGGAAGTGGTTATAAGTTCTCTAGCACCTGAAACGTCATATATAGTAAGAGCGTATACTGGAGGAGAATATATGGGCAAAAAGTCTTTCTCTACAGTTGCTTCTCAAGTTTTTGAAGGCAATGTTGTGGATCTAAGAGAGAGAGATGAAGAGGAGAGTTTTGATATTCTAAGTCAAGAATTCATTGATGATTTAAGCATTCAATACCCCGATGGATTTACTATTGTTCTCTCAGGAGGCACAACTTATGGTTTAAATTCTATTCTTCAATTGTCAACCTCAGTGAAGTTTATAACTGGATTAAGCCTTAAAGGCTTTGCTGTTATGGCTGTGGCAAATAATTTTGATTTAGTTGCTAACGCAGAAGTTGATGCATTACAATTTGAGAAAATTATCTTTACGGATCATCCCGATAAACCGCGAAATGCTGATGGTAATTTTGGAGGAACCTATATATTTAATTTTGGCAATGGTGGTGCTGTAGTTGGTGAGTTAAGTTTTGAAAATTGTGACATCCGTTATAAACGCGGTGTTGTAAGAATGAAAGCATCTGCAACTATTGATAAGTTCATAATAAACAATTGTTTTGTGGACTCAATTGCTGGATATGGCGTGTTGAACTTTGATCATGCAGAGTCTTTTGGTGGTGATATAATTATTTCCAACTCTACCATTAGTCACACTCAGAGGTTTATTAGTGCGCGAAAAACACCATCCATCAATTCTGTTACTCTTGAAAATATCACAGCATGTTTTATGCCCAATGGGAGTGGAGATTATATTCTAGACTTGGAGGATAAAGAAGTCCCAGGAGGGATTCTGATTAAGAATTCAATTTTTGGACCTGCTTGGGGTGGAACAAGTCGTGGTTTTCGTGCTGCAGCTGGGGTCACTGTCACTGTTGATAAAAGTTACAGAACCAGTGATCAAAAATGGAGTGTGGATGCAGAAACTAATGCACCTTTGAATCCGATCGATCTTGAAGATTTTGGAAAGACTTCTGATGAAGTATTTGCGAATCCTTCCGCCAATGATTATTCAGTAACCGATCCCAGCTTAGTTAGTAGAATTGGAGATCCTCGTTGGTGGTAAGAAAAGAAAGAATATAAATAATATTTGAATTGTCAATATTGCAAAGGGTACTTCAGGAATGTATAAAGCAGCCTAATGTGCCCTTTGTTTTTTAGAGAATTGAATGAATTTGATCATAAATTCAGTTTATCTAAAGAAGAAAATTAAAATCTTATGAAACTATATATTTTATTTATGGCCATTTGGTTATCTTTTTCGTTATCCATACTTGGTTGTAAAGATAAAAAGGAGATGTATCCCGATCCTGAGGAACAAGTAGATCCTGATAAAGAAGAGGATAAAGATAATGAGGATGAAGAACAGCCTGGAAAAGAAGATAACGCTCTTGAGCCTATCGACGAAGAGGCATTTGCTTTTCCAGGTGCCGAAGGTTTTGGGAAATATACAACAGGAGGGAGAGGTGGACGAGTAATAAAAGTGACCAATTTATTGGATTACGGGGAGGGTTCTTTTAGAGCTGCCGTTACAGCTTCAGGACCTCGTATTGTTGTATTTGAAGTGTCTGGGGTTATTGAACTTTATGGAAATCTAACCATTAAGAATGGAGATTTAACTATTGCTGGTCAGACTGCTCCGGGCGACGGAATTACCATTGCCAATCATGGGGTGAACATTTCAGCTGATAATGTTATTGTTCGTTTCTTGCGTTTTCGTATGGGCGATAAAATGGAAGCTGAAGCAGATGCACTGGGTGGCCGTTTTCAAAAGAATATTATTATTGATCATTGCTCTATGAGTTGGTCAACCGATGAGTGTGTCTCATTTTACAACAATGATGACTTCACTTTACAATGGTGTTATATCACTGAAAGCTTGAGGTTCTCTGCACATGCTAAGGGAGCACATGGATATGGTGCCATCTGGGGCGGAAAAAACGCCTCTTTTCATCATAACTTGTTGGTACACCATGACAGCCGAAATCCTCGTTTTGGTGAGTATGAAGGAAGTGCTTATGCACTCACAAATTTGGTTGATTACCGAAATAACGTAATCTATAACTGGGGTAATAATACTGCATATGGAGCCGAAGGAGGCAATATTAATATAGTGAACAATTACTATAAGCCAGGACCTGCTTCAAGTAAACGTGAGCGCATAATGAGCATTGATAAGTATGTGAAAGATTCAAATAAGGCGACTTACGATATTTGGGGGACTTATTTTATTGATGGAAACTATGTAGATGGTAGCACACGAGCTACAGCCGACAATTGGGCTTATGGTGTGTATAATCAGTTTCATAACAAATATGGAACTGTTTCTGAAGCAGACAAAGCTGCCATGCGTTTGTCAGAGCCATTGCCTATCAATGATAATGTTACAACACATTCACCACATGATGCATACGATTTGGTTCTTGCATATGGTGGCGCCTCGCTTGTTAGAGATATTGTTGATGAAAGAATTGTAAAAGAAGTTCGAAACGGAACCTATACTTATACTGGTTCGGGAGGAAGTACCAATGGGATTATAGACTCACAGGAAGATGTAGGAGGATGGCCAATATTGGAATCACTACCTGCTCCCATCGATTCATCTGGAGATGGTATGCCCGACGATTGGAAAATTAAGAACGGCCTGGATCCAGATAAAAAGCAGGCTGCTGGTAGAGATTTAAGTACAGGTTATGACAATATTGAAGTCTATATCAACAGCCTTGTTCAGCATATAATGATTGCTAAACAACTTTGATATATGAAATAAAATCGAACTGTGAGATATAGAGCTGCCAAATGGTAGCTCTATTTTATTTTGAGACTATCTCACAAAGTGTGTAAGTAGAAAAATAGTGTGGCGATCTCCATTGTTTTTTTCTTGCTTTTAAATTTCACACCTTATGGAAAATGAAGATTTTAAAGAATGGTCAACACCTCTGAAGAATAGAGGTGTTATCTTAAATCTATCCTTAACAGGATATTTAAAAAGGGGCTGATTTTAAAGAAAGTTCAACCTCTTTTATTACAAATTTTGACTCTTTACAGGATAGTACAAAAAAAGCAATCTCCTTGTGGAAATTGCTTTTTAATAAAATAGTACTGAAGATTATTTACGAATACCAAGATCCTTGATAATCGTTCTGTAAGCTTCAATGTCTTTGTGCTTAAGGTAATCAAGTAGTCTGCGACGCTTACCTACTATACTTACCAATGCATGTTCAGTGCTATAATCTTTTTTGTTTAACTTGAGATGCTCAGTTAAATGCTTAATACGGTGGGAAAATAATGCAATCTGGCTCTCGGGAGAACCAGTATCAGTATTAGACTTTCCGTACTTAGCGAAGATCTCTTTTTTTACTTCTTGATTCAAATACATAACTGTGTGTCTATAATTATTTTGAACGGCAAAGATAATTTTTTTAAATGGTAAAATACAATTTTTTTAGACTGTTTTTGATCTATAGTTATCGAATGCAAAATTAGAGACTTAGTGATTTAATATGTAATAGGTTTATCATCAATAGTTTTGGTTGTAAAAATCACTTTAATCTATTAACTTTTTTGTAAATTATTTCCTTGAATTGGTTGTCTGATAATTCACTTGACTTTACTTAA
>DATGMV010000397.1:0-2271 GCA_035307185.1 Fermentimonas sp.
AAATTTAAAAAAGAAGATAATGCTAAAGAAATAAAAAAAGAAAAGCCAGCGAACTTGGCGGGACGACTGACTTTTCAATAATTTGCATTTGCACCATTGGCTAGCAACCTAAAGGGCTTTTGCGTTTTTTAATTATGGTCAAATATAGGAATTGTTTTTAACAATCAACAAAACGACCAAAATATTTCATCGCCCGATGGGACGGTTTCTCTATCGATAGAACAATGAGACCACTAAATTTTAATTTTAATAAAATGGTACAAAACATACCCAATAAACCAGATGACATTCCTGGTAAAAAAGATGTCAACATCGTAGTTAATGGAGTACAAAAAGTATGGAATAAACGAGAAATTTCCTTCAGGGAAGTTATTGTTCTTGCTTTTGGTGAGTTCATTGATAGTAAAATGATGTGTTATACTGTTACTTATAAAAGAGGTAGCCGTCAAAAACCTGAAGGATCCATGGTTGATGGAGATTCGGTAAATATTAACCCAAATATGATTTTCAATGTCACAGCAACTGATAAGTCTTAATAGTGACTTAAAGCAACTTCGTGACGAAGGTTTTCATATTGAAGTATATGGCGGACATTTAATTGTCCGTCATATACCTTTTGTGAATAGTAACCGCGAAGTAAAAATGGGTACGTTTGTTAGTACATTGTGCCTTAGTGGAAACAAAACTTCTAAACCTGATACGCATGTGATGCTGTTCTCAGGTGAGCAACCGTGCGACAAGAATGGTAAAGTCATTCAGGCAATTGTTCATTCTAATGCAAATAATCGTATAAATGATGTTGTAGTTCAAAGACAATTTTCAAATAAGCCAAAGGGAGGCTATAAAGATTATTACGAAAAGGTTAGTACCTATGCCAACATTATTTCTTCACCAGCGAAGGCACTAGATGAAACAGTAACTGAGAGACCTTTCAAACCAATTGTAGAGACTGATGAAAAGACTAATTTCAAATACTTTGATACTAATTCGAGTAGATCGAATTTATCAGAGTTAACGGAGAAGTTTTCCAGTCAAAAAATTGCGATTATAGGGTTAGGTGGAACAGGATCTTATATTCTGGATTTTGTTGCAAAAACTAATGTAAAGGAAGTACATCTGTTTGACGGAGATGTGTTTTTGAATCACAATGCTTTTAGAGCACCCGGAGCACCTTCACTTGAAACTCTTGAGAAAAGGATGTCTAAGGTTGAATATTTCAAGCAGATTTATACAAATATGCATAAGGGTGTTATTGCTCACCAGTGCTATGTTGGAGAAGATAATCTTCATTTGTTAAAGGATATGGATTATGTTTTTCTAAGCCTCGACAATAATCAGGCAAGAAATGAGATTATAGATTATCTTTTGAAAGAAGGTATTTCTTTTGTGGATGTTGGTATGGGGATTCAGTTAGCTGAAGATAAAGTTTTAGGAATCTTACGAACTACTTCGAGCTTGAAAGGCTCTGATGAGCATTTAGCTAATAGAATTCCTAAAGGATCGAGTACTGCTGATAATGCTTATACCACAAATATCCAGATAGCGGAGCTCAATGCCATGAATGCTGTTTTTGCAATAATCAAGTGGAAAAAGATGAGTGGTTTTTATCAGGATTATGAGCAAGAGCAACATCTCACGTATTCTATTAATGTATCTCAATTATTGAATGATGACTGTCTCTCATAAATTTGTTGAATACATACCGGAAGTTATCGAAGATAACACTTTATATATTTCGATAGAATTTGCTACCGCTACACATAATTGTGTTTGCGGTTGCGGAAATCGAGTTGTGACACCGTTATCACCAACGGATTGGGAACTTCGATTTGATGGTGATACTGTATCGCTAGATCCGTCAATAGGAAATTGGAGTTATGACTGTAAATCTCACTATTGGATCATTAAAAACAAGGTTTATATGGCTGATAAATGGGATGATGAGGAAATTGAAAGTAACAGAAGATATGATTCAAAAAATAAGAAGACTTACTACAAAAGAAAAAAAGAGTAGTAAACACTTGGGGTAAACTGGTCGCTCCCTCAGTATTAAATTATCGACCAAACTAAAACATTTTATTATGTATCAAGTAAAAAAGTATCAAGGTAATCAGGTAGATATCTGCCACGGTAAAACTTGTGTAAAAACAAAAGGACCAGCAGCTGATGTATTATCAGGTATTGTTATTGGGACAGCTTTTGTTGCAGGAATTGCGCTGATAACAAGGTTAGTCAGATAGTTAATGGATTACAAAGTAGTGAGGTTTGCTT
>DATGMV010000398.1:0-6204 GCA_035307185.1 Fermentimonas sp.
CTTATCTAATTTGGCAAGTGATTCAGGCGTATTTGCATCTTTATACTGTTTACGTAAAATTCTTATCTTCTCAGCGTCTTGAATACCTTCAATTAGTCGCTCAAAACGTATAGAACTTCTTGCATCGGGATACACCATATAGGTATCACCTGCAGGCCACTGTCTGAAACGAGAATCGGTAAGCGGGTTCTCTACCCAGGAGTTATATGCCCAGCGTAGCATTCCGTCGAAATCTGCTGCTACCGTGTACCAAGCTGCATAAACAGATTCTGCAGGGGCAGAGAATGTGAACATATTTGCAAATGGATCGGCACAACATACATACCATGTAGTAACTAAATTATTTGCTCTTCTTTGGGCAATATCTTCGGCGTCTACTCTGCTTGATGCACCAACACTTATATCTTTAATATTGGGATACTCTTTGTAGCTCTTATGATTGTCGGCAAGGGATATTCCCAATTCGGGAGCTGCACTTTCTAACACTTTCATTGCTGCCTGCATATCGGCGGGTGCACGTTCGTCCATTGCAATATTGGTAATTTCGAGCCATCCTTTCTCGGTGAGGTGACGTGTAAAGTCTTTCAGGAAGACACTCCAAAGCTCGGCATACTCATCAGATTGTGCTTTAAGCTCAAGTGTAACAAGCTCTTTTTTCTCCATATCGTTATAATGCATCTGATTGTTCCAGGTTAGTAAAGAGTAGCAATTGATCATCTCATCAATACCAAGATCCATCATAAACTCAACCCATTTATCAAAAACAGTATAGTCGAAAGTCCAGCTGCCATCACTGTTTTTAGTCCATATAATCATATCCTCATAAGCATCGAAGCATTGATTGTTCCACGGATCTTTATTTAATGTAGCTGTAATAACCTTTTGACCTGCATCTGCAAGCATCTTCATTAAAGGTCTCATTTTCTCGAAGTGGGCATCGCTCCACAATTCAAGATTATGAACACGGGCTACTGCCGAAGGGTGCTGCCACAAATCGAGATGGTAAGCCCACTCAGAAGGCTCCGGGAGGGTTTGATCAACTACCTCTATCTCAATTTCAAAATCTTGTACAAAATCCCTTTCAGCATACAAGTTCAATTTACCTTTATAAACACCCGCTTCGGCGTCGGACGGTATTGTGAAGGTGAGCCATACAGGACGTGCCGTTTTTGCCTCTATATTAAAATTATCTAAATTATCGAGCATATCTGCAGAAAGAGAAGCTGCAAAATCTTCCGGTTTGCGATGACCACAACCACCGGCAAACTCGTCTGTCATTACATATCTAACAAATCTCGACTGTGCAACTGATGCCGGGAGAGTGCTTGCTTCTGAATTGAAGTTATCAAACTCCAGCTCTACCTGATTTACATCTGCAGCCGACCATAATAGTAGCTGAGCTGAAAGCTTCTCGCCTTTCCATCCGGTTACCTTCACACTTTTGATTGTCTCCTCTTCCGGTGCAACAGATTTTGGTACTCTTTTGTTTATAGTTACGAAAGAGGCATGTAAGCCTGCAGGAACTTGAGACCACTCAGAAAGCATATCGCCTGTGGGGTCTTGCATCTCTTCAAATGTAGTAAACTCTTTTTTAGGTCTTTTACCATCGCATGAAGCTGTTGTGAATAGTGTGATGCCTAATACAAAACAGATCATTAACGGCTTGACAGTAGTTTTGAAATTCATAATTAATTGTTTTAAAATAAAAATGCCTATACAAACTTACAAATTCGGAGCAATTATCCAAAGCAATGCATACCATGTTTGTGGTATTTTACGCTATAAATGGTAATTTTCATTATAATTTATTTCAAATCTGAAAAACTATAATATATCTTTGCCTCCATAGAGACGAAAGAATAATCACAGTGAAAAAAATTTTACAAGACATAACAGCTTACCTATTTTCAACACCTACTATGTGTTGCTGCAAGATGGACATGTGTATGCCCATAAGAAATTGCTGTATTGGTAAGGAGTAATTAGTAAGTAAAATATATAAGTTATAGAAACTCTCCCAATACAGAATCGGGAGAGTTTTTTTTGTTTAAACATTTTAAAAATAAGTAATAATGAAAGGTTTTTTACAATTAAAAAGAGCACTTTGCATTTTAACAACCCTCTTTTTATTTAATGCTGCCACTTATGCTCAACAGGTTATAAGTGGAAAAGTTGTAGACGGGACAAATGAGCCAATTCCGGGAGTAACCCTCATTATAAAATCTACTTCATCGGGAACAACAACAGATTTAGATGGTAATTTTCAAATATCAACAGATAATACACTTCCACTTACCCTCACAGCTTCGTTTCTCGGATTCAGATCTGAAGAAGTTGATGTTTTTGAGGCAGACAAGTCGATATTAATTACTTTAAATGAGGATGTTCAGCATTTGGAAGAAGTGGTGGTTGTTGGATATGGTACTCAAACAAGAAGGGAGTTTACAGGTTCAATTTCAAGTATTTCTGGTGAAAGAGTTGAAGAGGCGCCTGTACAGAGTTTTGAGCAGGCACTCCAAGGAGCCGCCGCAGGTGTAAGTATTTCTCTTCCTAATGGGCAGTTAAACTCTCCTCCCATAATAAGAATTAGAGGTGTAAACTCAATTTCACTAAGCTCTTACCCGCTAATTGTAATTGACGGTATTCCTGTTAATACAGGTAACATTTCTGATAACAGAGCTTCTAACAATCCCCTTGGAGACATTAACCCTTCAGACATAGCGTCAATAGATATTCTGAAGGATGCTGCTTCAACCGCAATTTATGGTTCGAGAGCAGCGGGAGGTGTAATACTTATTACAACAAAAAGAGGGAAAACCGGGAAACTTACAACTTCTTATAATGGCTGGATAGGAACCACTCATTCGGTTAGGTTACCAGATGTTTTAAATGCAGAGCAATATACAGAGATTAAAAACGAAGCGATATTAAATGCCTCTGAAATAGATGGGGTAGCACGACAGCCTACGTACTTTCTATCTCATAATAGCGACGGTTCTATCGTAGATACAAACTGGAGGGAGTATGTATACAGAACAGCCCTTTCTCATAATCATACTCTAAACTTTTCGGGAGGTACAGATAAGACTAACTACTACCTTTCTTTTAATCATTCGGATCAGCAGGGTATTTTAGTAGGTAATGAGTTTAAAAGAACGGGAGTTAGATTTAATCTGGAGAACAGAATAACCGATTGGTTTAGAATAACCGGAGGAGGGGTATACAATATAAGCAGTAATAAGTCCTTCGACTCCGGAAGCCTTCCGGGAGCTTCAATGACAACTACAGGTGCAGCACGTTTGGCACTTGTTTTACCACCTAATATTGCACCATATAACGAAGACGGCAGCTTTAACTTAAACCCCAACACAGGCACATTGGGTTCAGGTAACAACCTTGCTACAATTCCTCTATATAATCCGGTTGCTCTTTTTGCTTTATCAAAATATTCATCAGAGAACAGCCATTTTATAGGAAATGTAAGTGCATCGTTCCGACCTTTTGATCAGGCTCTTTTTGTTACAACATATGGAATTGACAGGATTGACAATGAAAATATAGCATATGGCAGTCCCGAATTGGGCTCCTCTTCATACTCATCAGGAGGGTCTGTGACTAATATTTCAACATTAATACAAAATGAATCGTGGACAAATACATTGACTCTGAACGAAAGAATTTACAATGACCACAATATCTCTTTGCTTCTTGGCTCTGACTTACAGAAAAATAGAATTTCTGCCTGGGGTGCAAATAATACCAACGCATCTGATAATTTCTTTGAATATTATCAGGGTGGATGGGGAAACTTTGCACCTGCCGGAAACAGTTTAGCAGAAAACATCTTTCTCTCTTACTTCTCACGTTTGAATTACGACTTTAGAAACAGGTATTATATTACCGGTAATTTCAGAAGAGATGGTAACTCTGCATTAGCACCGGGTAGAAAGTATGGTAATTTTGGAGGGGTCTCGGCTGGCTGGCTGATATCAGAAGAGGGGTTTTTTAAAAGATCGAAGCTGCCTGAAAAGATAGACAACTTAAAACTAAATGCTAGCTGGGGGCGTGTGGGTAATGGCAATCTGGCTAACAGCTATAGCTCTTATGATCTCTATTCGGCTTCACTCTACGGAAATACAGCCACCTGGGGTATAACACAGCAGGGAAACTCAGAACTAACATGGGAAACCAGTGACCAGACAAATATAGGTGTTGGTGTAAGTGCTTTTGAGAATAAGCTTGATTTTGAAATGACCTATTTTAATAATGATGTAAATGGTTTAATCTTAAGCGTAAACCAATCTCCTTCTAAAGGGATTCCGGGAGATGCCATATTAGCAAATGTAGGTTCAATGTATAACAGAGGACTTGAGTTATCAGCTTCTTACCAAATTTTAGATAGCAAAGATTTATCATGGAACGTATCACTTAACTATACAAACATACGCAATAAAGTGACTGCACTGGCAAACAATAATGAAGATATTATTGGTTCAACAGGATCAGGAAATACAAACATTACCAGAGTAGGAGAATCAATAGGTAGTTTGTATGGATTGAAAACTGTTGGCGTTAACCCTGAAAACGGGCAGCGGGTTTTCTTGAATTCTGACGGAGAAGAAGTACAGTTCAACGGTTTGGGAGTCTGGACATATCTTGATGGTACACCTGCAAGTGCGCTCTCGGGCGAAGATTTTTATATTCTTGGTAACGCTTTACCCAAATGGTATGGAGGGTTTGTAAATAACATCAATTATAAAAATTTTGAATTAAATCTCAACTTCACATTTGCCGGTGGCAATAAGATCATGAACCGTACCAGATCGACGCTTACAGATCAGATATTTTTCAACAGTTCTACAGAAATACTTGATCGGTGGACAACTCCCGGACAGGTAACTAATGTTCCGAGAGTGGTAAACGGAGATAGATTATCTTTTGGAGGTTCCACACCTATATCTGAACATGTTGAATCAGGTGATTTTCTTCGTCTTCAAAATGTTTATTTCGCATATAATATTCCTACCGGTACTTTTTCTGCCAGTAATGTTCAAGCAATCAGAGTATATGCACAGATAACAAATGCTCTACTTTTCACTAAATACACCGGAGTAGACCCTGAGGTTTCGGCAAATGGGAACTCAAACACTGCACCGGGTGTAGAGTATAATACCGCAGGTATAGGCAGAAACTATACGCTTGGTGTAAATCTAACATTTTAATAATAAACTAAATTAATGAATAATATGAATAGTATTAATTTACTTTTAAAGAAAATGCTCCTTTTTCTGGGAATTGTATCAACCGCTATTTTTTCAAATTGTGACGATATATTAAATACAACTTCGCCAACCTCTATTAGCTCGGCAAATATATTCGACACACCCGAAAGGATTGAAGGCTTGGTAAACGGAGCATATAAATCGCTTAAATCACCCAACTTGTATAGTGGGCAGATTATATTTTATGGCGATGTAAGAGCAGAAGAGTTTGTAAGCCGAACTGAAAATGCATTAGCAGGAGGTTATATCTGGGCTAACAATTTTAATAATCTGACTGGTGAAGTTAACAACATTTGGGGTAATCTTTATTCCGTTATCAATAAAACGAATGTTATAATAGATGGACTGAACTCTATAAACGGGATTATTGATGATAGTCTGAAGTTGAATTATCTTGCAGAGGCTCATTTTATTAGAGCTTTATCTTACTTTCACCTTGTAACAATATATGGACAACCTTATTTGGTAAATGATGGTAACGAGAAAGCTATACCTTTAAGGTTGCAGCCGGAGTTATCGTCAGCAAATAATGACCTGGAGCGGAGCAGTGTGGAAAAAGTATATGAACAGATTCTTACGGATCTTAATTATGCCGAAGAAAATCTACCGAAGGTCTACTCTACTAATTTGCTTAATACTACAAGAGCTCATAGGAATACGGCTATAGCACTAAAAACCAGAGTTTATCTTAATAAGGGCGACTTTGAGAAGGTAATTGAAGAGGCAAAAAAGATTGTGCCACAGGAAGAGGCTCCTTTTTATTCTACATCTGGTGTAGAACATAGGCTTCAGGATGATATTGTCTCAATATTTACCTCTAACTACACAAGTAGTGAATCTATCTTTTCAATGCCCATGACAGCAAATGACCCTCCCTCAGGCTTTGCACTATCAGAAAGATATTATAGTGATCGTAATTTTG